>JAYWHQ010000601.1:0-6717 GCA_043777655.1 Allobosea sp.
GCGCTCCTGATCCGTGATCGGCGTCAGCCGCATTGTTGCGATGTAGTTCGTCAGCGGCATGGGGCTGTCGAGAATCGCATAGGTGAAAACCATGTCGTAGTCGGAGAGGCCGAGCAGCTGCTCACGCAGTTTGTCGCCTGTCCTGAGCGAAAAGTTGCGGATGCAGCCCACCTTGTCGGCGGGCTCGCCATTCTCGATCCGGCTTTCGGCGATCCTTGGGTGCCAGTTCGGCAAGCCGTTGAAATCGCGCACCCGGGCCCAGACCTTGGCGGCCGGGGCGTTGATGACGCTGGAGACGTAGACGCGTGCCATGACCTATCGCCTCACTTCTTCTCGCCGTCTTTGGGGCCGTCTTTCGGCTTGGGTGGCTGAGCATCCTTGGCGACGCGCTGGAGGTCGGATGCCTCGCGCATCAGGCCGCCCATCTTGGCGAGATTGCCGCCCTCGATGCCAATTTCCTTCAGCACCTGATCGATCATCGGCGCCTGCACGCGATAGCGCAGCGCACTCTCGATCACCTCGTCCGTTGGAGAGCGCGCGGCACCGCCCGCTCCACCGCCCGAACCCCCGCCGCCATGCAGGCCGTCGACATGCAGGATGCGGATGCCCTCGATCTTCTCCAGCGGCTTGACGCTTTCGCGCACGATGCCCTCGATCTTGTCGAGCAGGCGACGGCGGAACATGCCGTAGCGCGCGCCATCGGTGAGGACGTTCTCGGCCTCGTAAAGCAGCTTTTGTGCCTCGGCCTCCACCGCCTTGCGGATTTTTTCGGCGCCGGCAGCGATGCGTGTCTCCTCGGCAGCCATCTCGGCCAATGTAACTTCCACGGTCTTGCGACGCTTGGCCGCCTCGCTTTCCTTCACCGTCTGCACGGCTTCGGAAGCCTCGACGGCCTTGGCGCGGGCCAGCTCGGCCTTCACCGCAGCCGCACTTTCCTCAAGCGACTTGGCATAGATCGTGATCGCTTTTTCCATGGCCGCATTCTCGACATCGCGCTCGCGCTCGATTTCGAGTTTGCGCAGATCGCGCTGGCGGCCGACGCGAGCCTCGTCCAGGCCGCGATCGGACGAGATACGGGCGCGCTCGACCTCTTCGTTGGAGGCAATTTGCGCTTCCTGCAGGGCTTGATTGCGGGCGACTTCCAGCTGCTCGATGGCACGCTTGCGCTCGAGCCTTGCTGCTTCCATCACCTGTTCGCGGGCCACATCAGCCTTCTCGACATCCTGCTTCACCAGGATTTCGGTCTGTCGCAGGAGCTTGTCCGCATCAGCACGCTCGATCTTCTTGCCGGCAATGACAATGGCGCGGTCTTCTTCCGCCAGTTCCACTGCCTTCTTCTGCTCGATCTGCAGCACTTCGCGGGTTCTGGCAGAAGTGATGCGCTCCTGCTCGATCTTGAGCTCAGCCGTGATGCGCTGGCGCTCGACAATGTCGCGCCGCTTGATCTCGGCACCTTCGATTTCCTCGGCGCTCTTGATGTCGAGCTGCCTGGTCGCAAGGTCGGATGCGATACGCTCGGCTGCGGTCGCCTTCACCTGCGCGATGCGGGCAGTTTCAGTGGCCTCGAACGCGGCAATCTCGGCCTGCTCAACGGTGCGGTTGCGGGCAATCTCCAGCTGGCGGCGTCCTTGTTCGGAGGCGATGCGCTCGGCGGTGAGCGCGTTGTCCTGCGAGATGCGGGCACGCTCGACGGATTCGCGTGCTGCGATCTCGGCCTCGTCAAGTTCCTTGTTGCGCGCGATCTCGAGCCCCTTGATCTCGCGCTCGCGGGCGATGCGCTCGCCGCTGATCTGCGCTTCTTGCGTGATCCGCGCCCGCTCGGTGGATTCACGCGCCGCAATCTCGGCGCCCTCCAGCGCGCTTGTCCGCTCGATCTCTTTCTGCCGGGTGTCGCGATCAGCGGAAATGCGTGCGGACTGGATCGACTGCTCGTTCAGGATCTTGGCTTTCTCGATCTGCTCACGCGCAGCAATCTCGGCGGATTCGACGGCGGAGGTGCGCTCGATCTCCTGCTGGCGGATGTCGCGCTCGGACGCGATCCTGGCCTCACTGATCGCGCGGTCATTTGCAATCCTGGATTTCTCGATCTCCTCGCGGGAGGTGATCTGGGCCTGCTCGGCCTCGGTGTCGCGCGCCGCACGTTCGCGCGCCACGTCAGCCCGCTGTGTGGCGCGCTTGATCTCGATATCACGCTGCTGCTCCAGCCGCGCTGACTCGCTCTCGCGCTCGATGTCGAGCGCCTGGCGTTCGGCTTCGAGGTTGCGCGTCCGGATCCGGATCATCGCATCCTGCTCGATGTCATTGCGGACTTTCCGCTTCTCCTCGATCTCTTCGATGATGCGCGTCAGGCCTTCCGCGTCGAAGCGGTTGGAGGGGTTGAAATACTGCAGGTCGGTCTGGTCAAGATCAGTGATGGCGACGGATTCAAGGACGAGCCCGTTCTGGTCCAGCGCCTCGGCGGCGGCGTCCTTCACACGTTGCACATAGCTGCCGCGGTGCTCATACATCTCCTCGATGGTCATCTCGGAGGCGACAGAGCGCAGGGCCGAGATGAACTTGCCCGAAAGGAGCGCGTTCAGCTGATCCTGCTGCAAGGTGCGTTTGCCGAGCGTGGCGGCCGCGATGGCGACCGATGGCTTGTCGGGGCGCACGCGCACATAGAATTCGGCATCGATGTCGACGCGCATCCGGTCACGCGTGATGAGCGCATTTTCCTTCTCGCGCGTCACGGCCATGCGCAGCACATTCATGCTGACGGGCGTCACGTCATGGATGATCGGCAGCACGAAGGCGCCACCATTGATGACCACCTTTTCGCCCATCAGGCCGGTGCGCACGAAGGAGACCTCCTTCGATGAGCGCCTGTAGAGCCAGTTCACCAGATAGACGATGATCGCAATCACGATCACCACCACGATGAGCCAAAGGATCAGGTTCCCGATCAGCTGTCCCGTCATGTCACGATCCTCCCAAGACCTGAGCGCCGATCAGCGTTCGGTTTTCAATTTAGGTGCACTCTTCCCGGATGATTTGTCCGAGCGGCTTATTTTCTTGAACGCACGCGTCTGGTCACGAATGGCCACTTCAACCGGCAGCCGCTCCATCGAGGAGGCGCCATAGAATCCGTGGCAGTGTTTCGTGTTCTTCATGATGAAGTCGGCATCGGCCGGCTCGGCCACAGGCCCGCCATGCACGAGGATGATCGCATCCTTCTTGACCTTGAGTGCGGCAGCCGCCCAGCTGTCCACGATGGCGGGACAGTCTGCCAGCTTCAGCGCAGTGCCCGCGCCAATGGCGCCGCCGGTCGTCAATCCGAGATGGCAGACGATGATGTCCGCGCCTGCCTTGGCCATGGCCTTGGCGTCCGCTTCCGAGAAGACATAGGGCGTGGTCAGCATGCCCTTCTTGTTGGCGAGCGCAATCATCTCGACCTCCAGGGCATAGCCCATGCCGGTCTCTTCGAGATTGGCGCGGAAGGTTCCGTCAATCAGCCCGACGGTCGGGAAGTTCTGCACGCCGGCAAAGCCCGCGCGGCTGACCTCATCCAGAAACGTGTCCATCTGGCGAAACGGGTCCGTGCCACAGACGCCGGCAATGACAGGCGTGTTCTTGACGACCGGCAGCACCTCGCTCGCCATCTCCATCACGATGGCATTGGCATCGCCATAGGGCATGAGGCCCGACAACGAACCACGCCCCGCCATGCGGAAGCGGCCGGAATTGTAGATGACGATGAGGTCAATCCCGCCGGCCTCCTCGCACTTGGCCGAAAGGCCCGTGCCGGCACCTCCGCCGATGATCGGGACGCCCTTGGCGATCATCGCGTGGTAGGACTTGAGAAGCGCGGATTTCTTGAAACTGGCCATCGGTTATCGCCTTGCTGTTGTGCCGCGCATGCGGCCCTGGTGGAGCGCGCGGAAGTGCTCGACGAGGGCTGTTGCAAAGGCGGGGTCGTTGATGTGGTGGGGAAGTGTAATGAGTTGCCGGTTGGTCGTGATGCGCACGGTCTCGGCCAGCGCCCTGAACAGGGCCGCATCGGCATCAGGGTCCCAGAACGGTTTGCCAGGAGCATCCAGCGCCGACACGCCGCCTTGGGGAATGAGAAACCGCACCGGGCCTTCCATCAGGTTCAGCTTCTCGCCGATCCAGCGGCCCATGCGGGCATTCTCTTCTGCGGTCGTGCGCATCAGCGTGATCTGTGGATTGTGCACGTAGAGATTGCGGCTGGCATAATGCGCGGGCACCGTGTCTTTTGCCGCGAAGTTCACCATGTCGAGTGCCCCCACGGACCCGACATAGGGCAGCTTCGTACGGATCATGGCGCCGAAGCGGTCGTCGGTTGCGGGCAAGATACCGCCCATCATCATGTCGCAGACCTCGGTGGTCGAGACATCGATGACGCCTTGCAGCAGGCCTGAATCAATCAGCTTCTCCATCGAGCGCCCGCCGACCCCGGTGGCATGGAAAACCACCGGTTCCCACTGTGCCTCGATCAGCTTCGTCACCTGCTGGACGCAAGGCGTGGTCACGCCAAACATCGTCAGGCCAACCAGTGGCTGTTCCTTGCTGGCGGCAGCGGCAGGCGCGGAGGCGACACGGCTTGTCGCGTAGCCCCTGGCCATCGCCGCCATGGCGTTCGCAGCATTGCCGAGCACCACGCGCGAAATGCGGTTCAGGCCCTGCACATCAGTGACTGAGGGCATCATGGTGATGTCGGTGGACCCGACATATTGCGCGACATTGCCTGAAGCCATGGTCGAGACCATGATCTTGGGCAACCCGACAGGCAGCGTCTGCATCGCGGGCGTTGCCATCGCCGTGCCGCCTGAGCCGCCTGCCGAGATGATGCCGACAATGCCCTGCTGCCGCTCCACCCAGGCGCGGAAGGCATCGGCCATCGCACCCACTGCCGCGCCGCGATCGCCTGAGGCCAGCGCAGCCGTGCCGCGTGGCGAGGCCATGGCGACCTCCTGCGGGGAGACATCTGCACCCTGGTTGCGCCCCTGCGTCGACAGATCGACCAACCGCGTGCGCAGGCCCGCTGCCTTGATGATGTCGCGGATGTAGCGCAGCTCATCACCCTTGGTGTCGAGTGTGCCTGCAATGATGACATGCGGCTCCATCGGCGCGCGGGCCGCCAGGGCCGATGTGTCGCCGATACGCCGCCCATCGAGCGTCGCCAGCGTCGGGCGTGATATGGTGCGTGCTGCTGCCGCAATCTGCAGGGCTGGCACGTCTTGCGACCAGCGGGTCGGGATCACGGGGTTGGCATTGTAGACACGCAACGGGCCCTGGCTGGCTGGTTGCGGTTCGCCCGTGGCAGCCGTAGCCGACGAGGCACGGGTCTGCCCGGTTTCAGTCTCGTCGCCACCATGGCGCCCGACGCCCAGCAATCTTTGCTGCAATTCGCGGTCTGCTGCCAGGGTTGCCGAGGCAATGATCCGGTTGATCCGGCCATTGACCATGATGGCCACCGGATCAGACATCTGGGTGGCCACGCCGATGTTCTGCTCGATCACCAGAATGGAGACATCGCCCGTCGCTGCGAGATTGATGAGTGTCTCTTCCACATGCGCGACGATGACGGGCGCAAGACCCTCCGTCGGCTCGTCCATCACGAGCAGCTTTGGGTTCATCAGCAGGGCGCGGCTGATCGCCAGCATCTGCTGCTCGCCGCCCGACAGTTGCGCGCCGCCATTGTTGCGGCGCTCGGCCAGGCGCGGGAAGACTTCGTAGATGCGCTCGGGCGTCCAGGCACCCTTGCCCCTGGACATCAGGCGCAGGTGCTCATGTACCGTGAGCGAGCGCCACAGGCGCCGCCCCTGCGGCACATAGCCAATTCCCATCCGGGCGATATCGGCAGGGGCGCGCCCTGCAATATCCTCGCCCATGAAGCGGATGGAGCCCGACGCGATGGGAACCATGCCCATGATCGCCTTGCACATGGTTGTCTTGCCCATGCCGTTGCGGCCAACGACGGAGAGCACGCCAGAGTGCAGCGTCAGGTCAACGCCCTGCACGGCGTGGCTGCGGCCATAGAAGACGTTGACGCCGGACAGCTGCAGGATGGGTGTGCCGATGCGCTGAGGTGTCGGGAAGGCCTCAGTCATGGCCGCCCCCCAGATACAGCTCCTGCACCTCGGGATCATTCTCGATCTCGTCAGGCCGTCCCTGCTTGAACACACGGCCATTGTGCATCATCGTCACGCTCTCGACGACGCGCAGCGCGACATCCATGTCGTGCTCGATGATGATGTAGCCGATATGCGACGGCAGCGAGGTCAGGATGCCGACCAGATCGCGCCGCTCGGTCGGGGACAATCCGGCAGCAGGCTCATCAAACAGGATAAAGCGTGGAGCGCCCGAAAGCGCCAGCGCGATCTCAAGCTGCCGCTGCTGGCCATAGGCAAGTTCACCGACAAGCCGATCCTTGACCGCTGTCAGCCGCACAGCCTCGACCAGCATTTCAGCGGCATGGATCAGGGCATCATCGCGGCGCGGGCGCAGCAGCGAAAAGCGGTTTCGCGAGACACCGCGGCAGGCCAGATAGACATTGTCGATGACGCTGAGGCCGGCAAACAGCGACGAGATCTGGTAGGTGCGGCGCAAGCCCCTGCGGATGCGCTCGTAGGGCGGGAACGCGGTCACATCCTCTCCGAAGAAGCGGATGAAGCCCGAGGTTGCCGGAAAATCACCGGTGATGCAGTTGAACAGCGT
>JAYWHQ010000602.1:0-2010 GCA_043777655.1 Allobosea sp.
ATTCTCGACCTCGATCTTCCAGATCGCCTCCATGCCAAGCTCTGGATATTCCAGCACCTCGACATGGCGGATTTTCGGGCGCTTCTGGCGCAGCGCTGCAAGGGAAAGTGAGCCGCTTCAACGGCCGGCGCGAAAGCGGCTCCAGAGCCGTCCGATCACGGCTTGCATCCTGTCATCCGGTGCCCCGGCCGTAAACAGCCGTTTGAGCATGTCTGCATTGGGATAGATGTTCGGATCAACCACCAGTTCTGGTTTCACCAGGCTGCGCGCCGTCAGGTTGCCGGAGGCAAAGGCTGTCAGGTTGGCGTTGCGCGCGGCGATCTCGGGCCGCATCATCCAGTCGATGAAGGCATGGGCTTCAGCCATGTTCGGCGCATCCGCCGGAATGGCCATCGAGTCGAACCACATCAGCGCGCCCTCTCTGGGGATCTCGTAGGTGATCTCGACGCCGTTCTTTGCGTCTTCGGCCCGCTTGCGCGCTTGCAGGATGTCGCCCGAATAGCCGATGACAAGGCAGGCATTGCCGGTCGCCAGCGCATTGATATAGGCCGATGAATGCACACGCGCGATGCTCGGGCGCACGCGCATGAGAGCGTCGATCGCGCGCTGCCAGTCCTTCTGGTCCTTCGAATCCGGATTGAGCCCCAGCGCTTTCAGGATGCCGGGCACAATGTCCTCGGGCGCATCAAGCACGTGGATGCCGCAATCCTTGAGCTTGCTGGCGAGCTCTGGCTTGAGGAGCAGATCCCAGCTGTTCAGTGGCAAAGCCTGCCCCAGCCGCTCGCGCACCTTCCTGGCATTGAGGCCAATGCCGACCGTGCCCCACATGTAGTTGACGGCATGGGCATTGCCCGGATCGTGGCGCGCCAGCTGCCGGTCAATCTCTGGCCAGATGTGTTCGGTCTGTGTCAGGCGCGCGCGATCAACCTTGGCCAGAACGCCTGCCTTGATGAGGCGCGCCAGAAACGCGCCTGATGGCACCACGACATCGAAACCGGAACGGCCAGCCAGAAGCCGCGTCTCAACGATCTCGTTGTTGTCATAGGTGTCATAGATCACCTGAATGCCGGTGGCCGCGGTGAACTCTTCCAGCACGCGCGGATCGACATAGTCCGACCAATTATAAACGTTGACCACGCGCTGGGGCGCGGGCGCAGCAGGCTGGGCCTGCGCGCCCGAAAGCATCAGAAAGCCGCAGAGGACAGCGAGAACGGATCGACGGATCATGCGGGTCTTTCGGCAGCTTCAGTGCTTGCCAAGGCATAGGCGATCCGCCTGGCCGAAACAACGGCTGGTCTTGAGGCGCAGGAATGCCTATCTGCGACGGCAAGCAGGCTTTGCCCTGCGGCATATCCTGCCAACCCCTGTGAGCCAGACGCCATGAGCCAAACCGAAGCCGCCCCCGCCCTGAATGTCGCGGTCGTGCCCGTCACGCCCTTCCAGCAAAACGCCTCGATTGTCTGGTGCACAGCGACCCGGCAGGCTGCGGTTGTCGACCCCGGTGGTGACGTGCCCAAGCTGATCGCGGCGCTGACCGAGCTGAAGGTGACGCCGGTCGCGATCTGGCTGACCCATGGCCATATCGACCATGCCGGCGGCGCCACCGAGCTGGCGACCGCGCTGAAGCTGCCCATTCTCGGGCCACAAAAAGGCGACGGCTTCCTGCTGGACAGTCTGCCGGGCTCCGGCATGAGCTTCGGCATATCAGGCGCGCAGGCGGTGAAGCCGGACCGCTGGCTGGAAGAGGGCGAAACGCTGGAACTCGGTGATCTCAGCTTCGACATCCTGCATGTGCCGGGCCATACGCCGGGCCATCTGGTGTTTTTCCAGAAAGAGTCGCGCTTTCTGCTCGCAGGCGACACGCTGTTTGCCGGTTCTGTTGGCCGCACCGATTTCGGCTATGGCGATCATGAGGCGCTGATCGGCGCAATCCGCGCCAAGGTCCTGCCGCTTGGCGATGACGTGACCTTCCTGCCCGGCCACGGCCCGGCCAGCACGCTGGGCGAGGAG
>JAYWHQ010000603.1:0-2008 GCA_043777655.1 Allobosea sp.
AGAATCCGGATGCGCCTGACCTGACGCTCGACAAGGATTGAACGGCAGGTTCGAGCCGGAATGGCAGGATTCACCTTCGCCGCGTTGAGTCTTTGACCCGCCATGAGCCATGTGGCACGAGTGCGCCCCATGGAAACCGTCCGGCTGTCTTTTCCGATCTATCTCGTTCGTCACGGCGAAACGGACTGGAATCTCGAGGGCCGCCTCCAGGGCGGCCAAGACATTCCGCTGAATGATCTGGGACGCGTGCAGGCCAGAGAGGCCGCCGGACGCCTGCGCAATCTGATGCTGCCGCTGGACGATTTCGATTTTATCGCCTCGCCAATGTCGCGCACCAGGGAAACCATGGAAATCCTGCGCAACACGCTGGGGTTCAACCCCGGCCAGTACGATCAGGACGAGCGGCTGCGCGAGATCACCTTCGGCAGCTGGGAAGGGCTGACGTGGCGCGAGGTCAAGGCGCGTGACCCCGACCGGGCCCGCGCTCGCGAGCAGGACAAATGGGGCTATGTGCCGCCCGAGGGCGAGAGCTACCGCATGCTGTGTGCGCGCATCCGCCCGGTTGTTGAAGGCTTGCGGCGCCAGTCCGTCATCGTCAGTCATGGTGGTGTGGCGCGCGCCATCCTTGCCCTCACCGGTGCTGCCGAGCGGCATGAGGCCGCCACCATGGACATCTGGCAGGGTCGCATTCTCAGGGTCAGTGACGGTCAGGCTGAATGGATCTGACTTGAAGATGCGCGGTGCGGCACCATTTCAGCAGCGGGTGCCGATCAGTCAGGATGTAGCTGACCGAGCCAGGCACTCTTGCCGTTCAGTCTAAGTTCAGACAGATGTGTGAATGGGTTTCACGAAAGCGTTATCCGGACCTTGCAAGGTCCGGTAGACGGTAGCGATCAGGGCAAGGCGCGTCTCCGGTTCCGGCGATGTGACATGAACGGAAGGGAACAGGGCCATCTGCCTAGCGCGGGCAGCCGGGTGACCGGCTCAGGGCCAGAAATGGCGACCTGCCGCTGCGCGTCGATGAACCTTGACGACATCACAGCATGACCAGCACCAGCACAAATTCGACCGATCCAATGGCCAAACCTGCCATACTGATCGGCGACAGCCGACCTGATCTGCTTCAGGATGAGGTTCTGGCAGAGATTTTTGCCAGCACAGTCAAGGCCCGCAGTGATCATGTCGCGCTGACCGATGGCACGCGCGCGCTCACCTATGCTCAGGTCTGGGCCAGGGCCAGTGATATCGCGCGCGGCCTGGCCCGCTCGGGCGTGTCAGCCGGCGACATGGTCGGACTCTGGATGCCGCGTGGCATCGATCTGCTGGTCGCGCAGATTGGCATCACGCTGGCAGGCGCGGCCTGGTTGCCCTTTGATGCAGAAGCGCCGGTGGAACGCATCACGACCTGCCTCAATGATTGCTCTGCCAAGGGCATCATCACGGCCAGCGCGCTGATCGAGCGTGCGACCGAGACACGTCTGACCGTCTGGACGCCCGAAACACTCGCCGCGCTGGCTGATGGCACTGTCATGCCGCCGCGTGCGGTTGGCCTGACACCGGATCACCCGGCCTATCTGATCTACACCTCCGGCTCGACAGGCACGCCCAAGGGCATCGTCATCAGCCATCGCAACATTTGTCACTTCCTGCGTTCCGGAAACGCGGTTTATGGCATCACTGGCGATGACGTTGTTTTTCAGGGCGCGTCAGTGGCGTTCGATCTGTCGATGGAAGAGATCTGGTGCCCTTATCTGGTAGGCGCCAGCCTTTTTGTCGCGACGCCAGAGACCATGGGTGATGCCGAAAGGCTGCCGGACATTCTCGATCAGGCTGGTGTGACCGTTCTTGACACGGTGCCGACGCTCCTCGGCATCTTGCCCCGCGATGTGCCCAAGGTTCGCCTGATCCTGCTGGGCGGCGAAGCCTTGCCCCCCGCCATCGTGCAGAAATGGTCGAGGCCGGGCCGGCGCATCTTCAACACCTATGGTCCGACCGAGGCGACAGTGGT
>JAYWHQ010000604.1:0-2005 GCA_043777655.1 Allobosea sp.
GTGTGGCCCGGACCGGGCTGGCCGCTTTCCAGCACGTCTTGTCCGTCAAAATGCGAACGCTCGCGATAGCCGGTCGAGGTTGCGTGGACGATGTTGGCATGGCCTGCCTTGTAGAGCCGCGCGAGGTTCGGCATGGCGGGATGCAGATAGAAGAAGCCGTCGAGCGGCAGGGCGGCATTCGGCCCGTCCTTCGTCAGCGCAATGCCTTCGCGCAAACCGGCATAATCGGGATCGCCAATGGGCGGCACGGCGGACAGCCCGTCCATCGCGCCGCGCAAGATCACCAGCACGAAGCGCGGATCGCGCGCACCTGGTGCGGCATAGGCCATTTTCGGCACAAAGGACCAAGCAAAGAGCGCGCCAGCGGCACCGAGGACAGCGCGCCTGCTGGGTGTCATGGCCTCGCAGTCATCTTCATCATGCATATCGGACATCGCGATCACCTCCGCTGGAATTCGGGCGAGAGCAGCAGGATGGCGAGCGCTTGTGGCTTGCTTTCGGCGCGCGCCACCGCCTGTCGTGTTTCAGGCGAGGCGAGGGGGCCCAGCACCTCGTCAACAATGTTTCGCGGATCGATGCCGCCGCCGACGGCCTGCCTCGCCCAGTTGGCTGCCACATCCATCCGTGTCTTGATGCCCTCGGGCGAGGCCCAGGAGGCGACCATGTCGGGAAAGCCGTTGGGCCCTGTCGGCTGCCACATGGGCTGGCCCATGGCATTGAGTGGCCCCATGATCTGCGGCACTTCCGGCTTGCGGTTGAAAGCGCGGGCGGCAGCCAAAAGGAACTCCTGCGGCGAGCGCATCTTCACGGCGTGCGGCTGCCAGGCTTCGGGCGCGTCAATCAAGGCCAGCGACAGGGCGGACAGATCGCCATCCGTGTCACGGAATACTTTGGCCAGTTTCGCGACGAGGCTGGCAGGCGGGTCGTCAGCCACGAAATGGCGCGCCAGCTTGCGGGCAATGTGTTGGGCTGTGGCCGGATGGCGGGCAATGTCGGACAGTGCGGCGCGGCCCTTCTCGACATTGTCACCGATATAGGTTCTCCCCAGCAGCATTTGCGTGCCGGGCTCATGCAGGCTGGCGTTGAAGGTAAAGGTGCCGGGCACACCCTGATTGGCCTCCCAGCCGACCACAGTCCAGCCAGTGATGATGCGGGCGAGCGACGTGACATCGGCCTGTGCATAGCCACCCGCGACGCCGAGCGTGTGCAATTCGAGGATTTCGCGCGCCAGATTTTCGTTCAGGCCGCGGCCGCGCCGCTGGCCTGCGCGCGAGCCCGGGCCAATGGATTGCTGGTTGTCGAGAAAGATCAGCATGGCCGGGTGACTTTCCACCGCCAGTAACATGTCGGCAAAGCGCCCCAGCACATGGGGGCGGATGGCCTCACGCTCGAAGGCCCCAGCGGCAGCTCGGACGAAGTTGCCCTTGTTGACCGAGACGCAAAAATGGTTCGACCAGAACTGTACGAGCCTCTCCGGAAAGCCACCCAATGGCTCAAGCCCGGCCCGCACGCGCGCCACGACCTCTTCCCGGTAGACCCGCTGCGGCAGGGGCGGCATGTCGCGCATGGGCTGTGCGGGCGTTGCCGTCATCCCTTGGCCCTGCATGTTTGGCCCCGCCGCCGCCTGCCGGGCAGGTTGCTCGATCACAGCCCTGCTTGCGGCGCGGGCTGCGGCCATGTCGGTGCGCGGGGCCGTGCGGCGCGCCGCGCGCTCACGCCGCTCCTGTTCCTGAAAGGCAGAAACTGCCGGGCCCAGGGTGGCAACGCCGGAAAATTCGACGCCTTGTGGGGTGGCCACCCGCTTTTGCTTCACCTCATCGATGAAAAGATCACGTGCATCCGCGCCGATTCTGGCCAGATCGCCGGGCCGCGCACCCAGCCCAAAGCGGTGCAAAGCCAGCGTGGCCATTCCCGGGTCGCGTGGTGTTGCCATGGCCTTCCTCCGGCTTTTGTCCGGCTGCCGGGCTCGATTCCGGCAGCTTGATCGCAAGACTGCGCAACCAAA
>JAYWHQ010000605.1:0-6690 GCA_043777655.1 Allobosea sp.
GTCATCCACCATCACCCGGAAGACATAGAGCACGGCGGCGCGCGTCACGGGTGCAGGCGCGTTGAAATTGTCCTCGCGCTGCAGCGATGTTCCGGTGAAATCGACAGTCGCTTCGCGGGTCACCTTGTCGACCGAGATTTTCACATGGATCGCGCAGCCCTGATCCATCGGATAGGTGAATTCGCAATCATGCAGCTTGTCGAGGAAGCGGCGCACGCTCTCGGCGGCATTGTCCTGCACATGGCCCATATAGGCCTGCACGACATCCAGCCCGAAGGACGCGATCATCTTGCGCAACTCGGAGACGCCCTTCTCATTGGCAGCGATCTGCGCCTTCAGATCATTGACGTTCTGCACCACATTGCGCACCGGGTAGCGCGCACCGGTCAGCATCTTGACCAGATCCTCCTCGCGGAAGCGGCCCTGATCGACGACCTTGAAGTTGTCGATATAGACACCTTCTTCCTCGATATGGGTCGCCAGCGGCGACATCGAGCCCGGTGCCACACCACCGACATCGGCATGGTGGCCACGGCTCGCAACCCAGAAAAGGATGTGCTTGTCCTCATTGTCGAAGACCGGTGTGCAGACGGTAATGTCCGGCAGATGCGTGCCGCCATTGTAGGGCGCGTTCAGGCAGTAGACATCGCCGGGCTTGATGACCGGATTGTTCTTGATGACCGTCTCGACCGACTTGTCCATCGAGCCCAGATGCACCGGCATATGCGGTGCATTGGCGACGAGGCTGGCGGTGGAATCGAACACGGCGCAGGAGAAATCCAGCCGCTCCTTGATGTTCACCGAATAGGCCGTGTTCTGCAACGTCACGCCCATCTGCTCGGCAATCGACATGAACAGGTTGTTGAAGATTTCCAGCATCACCGGGTCGGCCTGCGTGCCGATGGCAGCGCGCGAGACCAGCGCTTTCACGCGGGCCAGCACCAGATGATTCTTGCCGGTGAGCTTCGCTTCCCAGCCTTCTTCCACCACCACGGTCTGGTTGGGCTCGATGATGATGGCCGGGCCCATGATGCGATGGCCGGGCGCAATGTCACCGCGCCTGACGATGGATGCCTCATGCCAGCGCCCCTGGCTGAACATGCGGGTGGTTTTCGATGCGACAGTGCCGCTTGCATTTTCGGCCACACCGGCCTCGTCGAAGCGCGCCCCGCCGCCGACAGCCTCGACCTCGACCGCCTCGACCACCAGCGCCTTGGTTTCATCCATGAAGCCGAAGCGCCGCTTATGCGCATCCTGGAAGCTCGCCGCCATCTCGGCGCGGCTGGCAAAGGGCACGGCAATCGCCGTATCCGTGCCGGAATAGCGCACATGCGCGCGCACGATGATGGTGACGTCAGTCGGCGCAACGCCCTGTCCTTCGACCTCTGCGCGCGTCTCCGCACCCAGCTTGTCGGCAATGACGCCAATCGCGGCCTTGGCGCCGGCATCCAGCGCCACATCGAGCGCGGCAGTGCGCGTGGCGCGAATCTCGGCCAGCCCCATGCCATAGGCCGAAAGCAGGCCCGAGAACGGGTGCATCAGCACCGTCTTCATGCCGAGCGCATCGGCCACCAGACAGGCATGCTGCCCGCCCGCGCCGCCAAAGGAATTCAACGCATAGCGCGTGATGTCATAGCCGCGCTGCACGGAAATCTTCTTGATCGCCTCGGCCATGTTGGCGACCGCGATCTTGATGAAACCATCAGCCACCTCTTCGGCAGAACGGCCATCGCCGACCTCAGTCGCGAGCGCTGCGAACTTGGCCTTCACCGCGTCAGCATCGAGCGGCTGATCCTGCCCTGCGCCGAAGATCGAGGGGAAATAATCCGGGATCAGCTTGCCGACCATGACATTGGCATCGGTCACAGCCAGCGGCCCGCCTCGGCGATAAGCGGCGGGACCGGGATTGGCGCCAGCGGAGTCGGGGCCGACCCGGAAACGCGCGCCATCGAAATGCAGGATCGAGCCACCGCCAGCTGCGACTGTGTGAATCAGCATCATCGGCGCACGCATGCGCACACCGGCCACTTCCGTCTCGAACGCGCGCTCATATTCGCCGTCGAAATGCGCGACATCGGTGGAAGTGCCGCCCATGTCGAAGCCGATGACATGATCGAACCCGGCAGATTTTCCGGTTTCAGCCAAGCCCACGACACCGCCGGCAGGGCCCGACAGGATCGCATCCTTGCCCTGAAACAGATCAGCCGCCGTGAGGCCGCCAGACGACATCATGAACATCAGCCGCGCGCCGGTGCTCTTCACGTCGAGCTCTTCCGACACCTGCGCGACATAGCGCGCGAGAATGGGCGAGAGATAGGCATCGACCACAGCCGTGTCGCCACGCCCGACGAGTTTGATGAGCGGCGACACCTCGTGACTGACCGAGACCTGCGGAAAGCCGATCTCGCGCGCAATCTTCGCCACGATGGCCTCATGAGCCGGATAGCGATAGGCATGCATGAAGCTGATGGCGACAGCGCGGAAACCCTCATCCCACAGGCTCTGAAGGTCAGCCCGAACCTGAGCTTCATCAGGCACCTGCTCGACAATGCCATCCGACAGCACGCGTTCATTCACCTCGACCACGCGCTCATAGAGCTGCTCGGGCTTGATGATTTCCTTGGCAAAGATGTTCGGGCGCGCCTGATAGCCGATGCGAAGCGCATCGCGGAAACCGCTGGTGATGACAAGCGCCGTGCGGTCGCCTTTCCGTTCCAGCAGCGCGTTGGTGGCGACTGTGGTGCCCATGCGCACCTCGCCGATCAGCCCGGCGGGAATGGCATCACCCTTCTTCAGGCCGAGATGGTCACGGATGCCCTGAACAGCGGCATCGCGATAGGCCTCCGGATTTTCCGACAGGAGCTTGCGGGCCCGCAATTGGCCCTCCGGCGTGCGGCCAATGACATCGGTGAAGGTGCCGCCACGGTCGATCCAGAAATCCCAGCGCGAACCCGTCATGTCTTGCTCCCCATCAGGCCAATGCCCGTCAACGGCATCTTCGATCCTGCATATTCATAAAACGTCGACAAAAAGTTGACAAGTTGTCTTTTCAAGGTTTCTGCCGATTGTTCCAATGATGCGGAACGGAGAGCTTTTCAGACGCCATTTCCGATGCTTGTATAGCTCATGCCGGTTTGGCCGGGGCAAGGACAGGTGGTCACATCCGACCACCACAGGGAGAACACCGTGAGCAAATGGATCAAACAACTGACAGGCGCCACCGTCGCGCTGGCCTTCTCGGCAGGATTTGCGGCAGCCCAGACCAAGTGGGATATGCCAACTCCCTATGCTGATGGCAATTTTCACACCAAGAATGTCCGTCAGTTTGCCGATGAGGTGAAAGCTGCAAGCGGCGGCAAGCTCGAAATCACTGTTCACTCGAACGCCTCGCTCATCAAGCTGCCGGAAATCAAGCGCGCCGTGCAGACCGGACAGGTCGCGATCGGCGAAACGCTGATGTCGACCATGGGCAACGAGGACGCGATGTTCGCGGTCGACTCGATCCCCGGCCTCGCTTCCAGCTATGCCGATGCACAGAAGCTCTGGGGCATCGCCCGCCCCTTCGTGGCCGCACGCCTCGAAAAGCAGGGCATGATGGCGCTGTTCTCGGTGGCCTGGCCGCCGCAGGGCATCTACGCCAAGAAGGAGCTGGCCACGGTGCTGGACCTGAAGGGCTCCAAGTTCCGGGCCTACAACCCCGCCACCGCCCGTTTTGCTGAACTGATCGGCGCCTCCGCTGTCACCATTCAGGCGGCTGAAATCGCGCAGGCCTTCCGCACGGGTGTGGCGGACTCGATGATCTCGTCAGGCGCAACCGGCGTCGACACGCAGGCCTGGGACTATCTCTCCCACTATTACGATCTCAACGCCTTCCTGCCGCAGAACATCGTTATGGTGAACAAGGCCGCCTTCGATGCGCAGCCCGCCGATGTGCAGAAAGCCATTCGCGATGCATCGGCTGCTGCCATGGCACGCGGCTGGAAAGCCTCGGAAGAGCTGAACGAAGGCTACAAGAAAATCATGGCCGAAAAGGGCATGAAGGTGTTGCAGCCCTCCGCCAAGATGATTGCCGATGTGAAAGAGGTTGGCGGCACCATGGCAACCGAGTGGGCCAAGCGCGCCGGCGCGGACGGCGACGCGGTGCTCGCCGCCTTCAGGAAATAAGGGTTCTTCCGCGACTTTTCTGCGCGACAGCGAGGAGTTCATCCGAACCGGGAGCAGGGAAACCTGCTCCCGGTTTTCGTTCAAAGGGTTGTCAAAACTCAATAACGACATTTCATCGACAAATTGTTGACATAGTCTGAAATTGCGATAGCGTTGCTGTCCAAGGCAGGCCGGCCCTCGTTCCGGCGCCCTGGAGGACGGCCATGACGCAGGCATCCCGGATGACGGCACGCACGGACAGCATCGCTGTCAGGTATGCCGCGCGTGCGGGCCGCCTCACTGGGCAGACAGCTGGGTTGGCGCCGGGCATGGTGCAGGGCAATCTCGCCATTCTCCCTCGGGATCTTGCATCGGACTTCCTGCGCTTCTGCCATTTCAATCCCAAGCCCTGCCCGGTCATCGGCATGTCCGAGCCCGGCTCTCCGCTGATCCCGACACTTGGCGCCGATCTCGACATCCGTACCGATCTGCCGCGCTACCGTGTCTGGCAGAACGGTATCTGTGTCGACGAGCCGGGCGACATCACCAGCTGGTGGCGCGATGATCTGGTGGCCTTCGTCATTGGCTGCTCCTTCTCGTTCGAGGAGGCGCTGATGCAGGACGGCATCGCGCTGCGCCACGTCGCTTGCGGCGCCAATGTCGCGATGTACCGCACCAGCATCGCCACTGTTCCGGCCGGGCCATTCTCCGGGCCGCTTGTGGTGTCGATGCGGCCGATGAAGCCGACGGACGCCATTCGCGCCATCCAGATCACCACCCGCTTCAGCGCTGTCCATGGCGCGCCCGTCCATATCGGTCATCCCGAGATGATCGGCATCCATGATCTGTCCAAGCCTGATTATGGCGATGCGGTCTCGGTGATGGACGATGAAATTCCGGTGTTCTGGGCCTGTGGCGTCACGCCTCAAGCCGTGATTGCCGCCATCAAGCCGCCGCTGGCCATCACCCATGCGCCGGGCTGCATGCTGGTGACGGACCTGCGCAACAGCCAGCTTGCGACGCTCTGAGACAAGAGCGCGCAGTCCAATTGTCCGCCGAGGGGGCGGACGGAAGACCGGGCCAGTCATGGCCCTGAATGCAACGGGGCAAAGTCCCACAGTGAGGAGTTAAGACAGATGAAACATTGGCTGAGCGCTGCTTTTGCAGCAACGATTGTCACGACAGCGGCGCCCGCCACCGCGCAGGTGAAGTGGGACATGCCGACCGGCTATTCCGACGGTACATTCCAGACCAAGAATGTCCGCGAGTTTGTCGCTGATCTCGAAAAGGCAGCGCCCGGCAAGCTCGCGATCACCGTGCATTCCAACGGGTCGCTGGTGAAGATGCCGGAAATGCGCCGCGCCGTGCAGACCGGGCAGGTGCAGATGGCCGAGATGCTGGTCTCCGTGCTGTCGAACGAGAACCCGCTCTTCGGCTTTGACTCGGTGCCCGGCCTGGTTGGCAGCTATGCCGAGGCACAGAAGCTCTATGGCGCCGCAAAGCAGCGTCTGGCTGCCCAGTTGGAGAAATCCGGCATGGTGCTGCTCTATTCCGTCGCCTGGCCGCCGCAGGGCATCTACACCAAGAAGCCCATCACTGCGATGGCTGACCTGAAGGGCTCGAAGTTCCGCTCCTTCAACCCGGCCACCGCCCGCTTTGCCGATCTGATCGGCGCCTCGCCCGTCACCATCCAGGTGCCGGAAATCGCGCAGGCCTTCCGCACCGGCGCGCTCGACGCGATGATCACCTCCAGCGCCACCGGCATTGACAGCCAGGCCTGGGACTATCTGACCCATTTCTACGATGTGCAGGCCTTCCTGCCGCAGAACATCGTGGTGGTGAACAAGGCCGCCTATGATGCGCTGACGCCGGATGTGAAAAAGGCGCTGGCCGACACAGCCGCCATCGCCGAAGCCCGCGGCTGGAAAGCCTCGCAGGACCTGAACGAAGGCTACAAGAAGACGATGGCGGAAAAGGGCATCACGGTGCTGGCGCCAACGCCTGCGATGAAGGCCGAGCTGGCCAAGGTCGGCGAGACGATGGCCGCCGAATGGGCCAAGCGCGCGGGCGCCGATGGCGAGGCCATCCTGGCGGCATTCAAGAAGTAATCTCTCGGCGGTCAGCAGCAGACAATGGGCAGTCGGGGAAACCATCCCGGCTGCCGTTGCCGCCACGGCGCAGTTGGTGCCTTATCGTAAACGACCGACGATTGCCGACTGTCCGTAGCCGACTGCCCGTTGCCGACTGCCCGCCCCTGCACCCTTCAGCAAAGGCCGCACCATGCGCTCTCCCTTTGATCCGATTTACAAATTCACCGGCATGCTTGCCGTGACGGCCATGGCGGCGATCGCCGCCATCATTCTCGCAGATGTCGCCCTTCGCCAGTTTGGCGGGCAGATCAAATCCTCCGATGATTTTGCCGGCTTCGCACTGGTTGCCACCGGCATTCTCGGGCTGGCCCCGACTTATCGCCATGGCGATCAGATCCGTGTCGGCCTCGTGCTTGACCGGTTCACCGGCAATTCGCGCCGGATGATCGAGATTTTC
>JAYWHQ010000606.1:0-6688 GCA_043777655.1 Allobosea sp.
ACCATGCGCCGCCATCGCATTGCCGCCATTCCCGGGGACGGGATTGGCCAGGAAGTCATCCCCGCCGGACTAGAGGTGCTGGCCGCCCTGGCCGAGCGCGTGGGTTTTGTCTTGGATGTGGAAACCCTGCCCTGGGGCAGCGACCATTATCGGGCCACCGGCACAATGATGCCCGAGAATGGGCTGGAAACCCTAAAGCCCTTCGACGCCATCTTCTTCGGCGCGGTCGGCATGCCCAACCGCATTCCCGACCACATCTCGCTCTGGGGCTCGCTCCTGCTGTTCCGGCGTGAATTCGACCAATATGTGAACCTGCGACCCGTCAAGCTGATGCCGGGCGTGCCCTCGCCACTGGCAGGCCGCGAGCCCGGTGATATCGATTTCTACGTCGTGCGCGAGAACACCGAGGGCGAATATTCCTCCATTGGCGGGCGCATCTTCGCTGGCACCGAGCGCGAAACCGTCATCCAGGAAACCGTGATGACGCGCATCGGCGTTGATCGCGTGTTGAAATATGCGTTCGAGCTGGCCTCACGCCGTCCCCGCGCCAAGCTGACATCAGCAACCAAATCCAACGGCATCTCGATCACGATGCCGTATTGGGATGAGCGCGTGAAGGAAATGGCCAAGGCTTATCCCAATGTCGCTGTCGACCAATACCATATCGACATCCTGACAGCGCATTTCGTGCTGAACCCGGACCGTTTCGATGTGGTGGTGGCCTCGAACCTGTTCGGCGACATCCTGTCTGATCTGGGCCCTGCCTGCACCGGCACCATCGGCATTGCGCCATCGGGCAACATCAACCCGACTGGCGATCATCCTTCGCTGTTCGAGCCCGTGCATGGCTCGGCGCCTGACATCGCCTTCCAGGGCATCGCCAACCCGGTCGGCCAGATCTGGTCGGCTGCGATGATGCTGGAACATCTGGGCGAGGTGGACGCCGCCCGCGCCATCGAGGCGGCAATCGAGCGGGCGCTCGCTGACCCTCGGACCCGCACGCGTGACCTTGGCGGCAGCGCAAACACGCTTGAGGCTGGCAAGGCTGTTGCAGCAATGCTTGACTGAAAGGCGCGGCTCAGGTTTCAACACAACATGGATCCGTGAAACCGACCCTCACATTTCGAGCAAAGGGCCGATCAAGGGCTCGCTGAAAGCTGACTGATGGAATCCTTTTTTGCCTCGCTGAGCGATGCTGCCACATGGGGCAAGCTGGCCGAGATCATCATCCTCAACATCGTGCTCTCCGGCGACAATGCGGTGGTCATCGCGCTCGCCTGTCGAGGGCTGCCGCCGCATCAGCGCAACATCGGCATCGCCTTGGGCGCTGGTGTCGCCGTCCTGCTTCGTGTTGTCTTCACAGTCATCATCGCGCAGCTGCTGGGCGTGCCGTTCCTGCGCATTGGCGGCGCCATCCTGCTGATCTGGATCGCCATCAAGCTCATTGTCGAAGATGGTGAAGCGGAGGATGACTCCATCGCCTCCAGCGACCGTCTCTGGAAAGCCGTGCAGACCGTGGCCATCGCCGACATCGTCATGAGCCTCGACAATGTGCTGGCCATTGCGGCGGTGGCAAAAGACTCGTTGCCTCTGTTGATCGCCGGGCTCGTGATCTCGATTCCTTTGATTGTCGTTGGTGCCTCGCTCATCACCGTGCTCTTGCAGCGGTTCCCGATCCTCATCTGGGCGGGTGCCGGATTGCTGGGCTGGGTGGCGGGCGAGATGCTGGACTCGGACCCCTGGCTCATCAGCCAGTTCGGCGCTGATCTGATGCACAAGCTGGAATATCCGATGGCGGCCATTGGCGCCGCGATTGTGGTGGGCCTGGGCTGGTGGCTGAAGCAGCGCCATGCGAAGACCGATCATAATTCCTGAAGTAAAGGAACAGCACCGGCGCTAGGCGCGTTGATGTGGCTTTCCCTGCTGATATGCCTCTTCCGATTGTCCCCCTGCACAGAATGTCAAAATGGATTTCTTTTCGTCTCAGTTCCTCGTTTCGCTGCTCCAGATCATCTGGATCGATCTGCTGCTGTCAGGCGACAATGCCATCGTGATCGCGCTGGCCTGCCGCAATCTGCCGCCAGAGCAACGCCGGACCGGCATTCTGTTGGGCACGGGTGCTGCCATCGGCCTGCGCATCCTGTTTGCGCTGGTCATCACCTGGCTGCTCGGCATTCCCTTCCTCAAGATCGTTGGCGGCATCCTGCTGTTCTGGATCGCCATCAAGCTCGTTCAGGGCGATGAAGGGCATGGCGAGGTGGAGGGTGGCAGCTCCTTGTGGAGCGCGGTGAAGACCATCGCTGTTGCCGACGCCGTGATGAGCCTGGACAATGTGCTGGCGGTTTCTGCCGCATCACATGGCAACATCTCGCTGTTCATTTTCGGCATCCTTCTGTCCATCCCGCTCATCATCTACGGCTCGAATGTGATCCTCTCCATCCTGACGCGATTCCCCATCTTGATCTGGCTGGGCGCCGCGCTTCTGGGCTGGATCGCGGGCGACATGATCAGCGAGGACCCGTGGTTCAAGCAGAACATCGCGCAGTTCACGGGCCTGATGCAGTATATGTGCGACATGATAGGCGCGCTTTTCGTGCTCTCCGTCGGGTTCTTCATCAAATGGCGCAAGGAGCGTGCGACAACGGCGCGTTGAACCCGCTAGCATCGTTTCAGCGAAGAACGATCAGGGCGGCAGCGAAGAGCCGGCCGCCCTTTTCCTTGCATGTCGTCGAGGCCAGTGGCGGGCGCTGCTTCTGGTTGTCCGGATCATCGATCTGGACTGTGCCATCGGCGCCAATCGCAATGGCGAAGGATGACAGCTCGCGCGCAAACCCGGTGCCGAGCGCCTTGAGCCAGGCCTCCTTCAGCGTCCAGATGCGGGCAAAGAGCAACGCCTGCTCGAGATTTGAGACTGCGGCCAACGCGGCTTGTTCGGCTGGATGCAGCAGACCGAGCGGCAAGTGACTGCCCGGTTCAACCTGCTCCACATCGATGCCGACCGCATGATGCGCCAATGCCACGGCCACGATGCCCCCGCGCGTGGCCAGCGAGATGTGAATCTGGCCATCGCCGGTGCTGACGAGCAGTGGGCGCCCGACAGTATCATGGCTGATTTCCACGCAGTCGAGTCGCTGGCCAAGCTGCGTGGCAGAAATTTCTCGCCCGATCCGGCGTCGCAAGGCCGAGCGCTCTGTGAGGTTGGCGGGGCACGCGCCTGTGTCCACAAGCCAGGCAGCCGGAAGCCGGTGGGCGCGCGCTTCTGCATCATGGCGCCAGATGATCTCGTGATTCATGCTCGAAGACTGATGCCAGATCACATGGTCTGACAAGCGCCCCGGCATCAGCGACGGCGACCCGGCCTGTGCGCATCACGTGTCGACGGCAGATCAAACCCCAGCTGCCCGCCATTGACCAGGCCAAGCTGGACGACGATCTCGCCGATCTGCTCACGGAAATTGAAGAAGCCGCGTGCGGCATGCGGCCAGGCGATGTCGTCGAGCGGGTGTCGGACATGGGTCAGCGCGATGCCAGCCTTTGCCAGCACGGGCTTGGCTGCGTCTAGCGCACTTGCAACGGAGCCGATGGCAGGCTCCATCGTGACAATCTGTGACGCACCGCACGCCTTGGCGGCGTCGACCAGCACGTGAGCTTCCAACATGGCAAGCCGTTGTGGAGCAATGCCGAAACTTGGCTGCAGCCTGATCTTGGCATCTGCCAGCGCACCTTCGCGAAAGCTGTCGGCCTCTGGTGTGGACGGCTCGGAATTTCGCAACACGGAGGCCAGCGCAACACCCTTGAGCGTGGCTTCCGCAAAACACGAAGCGTCAGGAGCGAGATTCTCTTCCGTGACCAGCAGCAGGCTGGCCCCGGCAGGCGCCTGCGCCGCGCAATGCGCCAGACGCCCTGGCCCCGGCATCGGCTGTGGGTCCACCAGCGGCACAGCCTCGGTCGCCAGCCCGCGCGGCGCAAAGCGCCCATTGGTGAAACGGCTGATGTTGTCGGCCCGCGCCAGATAGGTCTTGCCGATGGTCTGCAAGCCTGCCACCCAGCGCCATGAGAGCGTGTTGGAAGCAGGGTCTGCGTCCAGCAGCTGCCGATAGAACAGGTCCGCTCCCAGCTGCCAGGGCAGGCGCAGCGTGAAGATCCAGATCGAGGCGAACCACATCCGTGCGTGGTTGTGGAGATAGCCGGTCTCGGCCAGCTCGTGGATCCAGGCATCGAAACAATCGATCCCCGTGCGCCCTTCAACCGCTTCGGAATAGCCCTTGCGCAGACCGCTGTTGCCAGCCAGCGCCTGCCGCGCTTCCTCCAGCTCAGCCAGATAGCGTGTCCAGACCGCCGGGCGCAGCTGCAGCCAGCCCTTCCAGTAGGTGCGCCAGAACACCTCCTGGATGAACTTTTCGGCTTGCGCTGGTGAATGCTGCTTCAGCACCGCCGCCAGCACTTCGTCCTCGCCCAGCAAGCGATGGCGCAGGTAGGGCGAGAGAAGGGAGATGTTGCCGCGGTCAGCCGGGCCACGGTCCTCGTTGCGCGTTTGCGCATAGAGGATTCCGGCACGTGGCACGAAATCAGCGAGGCGGGCCAGCGCCGCTTGGCGTGTGGGTGGGAAGGATTGTGTGCTCAACATCCTGGCAGCACATAGCGGATTTGGATGGCACTGCCATGCGGCAAGGCGCGCATTTCAAACGGAACGCAATCTTGCTGTGAGCGCATGGCACTGCACCGCAGAAAGCGTTGACGCCCGCCACGCGAATCTTGTGAGTGGAGGCGGATGTCCCTTGATCTGTCTCCTCCTGTCCTGACCTGGCGCGGCTGCGCTGAAGGCATGCGCCGCATCGCGCCACTGACGCCGGGCGTCGTGGTGTTTGCTGGTGCTTTTGGCGCGGCAGCGGTCTCCAAGGGCCTCAGCCTTGGCGAGGCTGTCGCCATGAGCGCCTTTGTCTATGCCGGCGTCTCGCAGCTGGTGGCGATGGAGCTTTGGCGGCCCGAATGGACCTGGGGTGCCATTCTCGGGCTGATGGCCGTCACTTTCACGGTCAACGCACGCATGGTCCTGATGGGCGCAGCCATGCAGCCCTGGATGTCGCGGCATCCGGCTTGGGTGAACGCGCTGCATCTCTTCTTCTTCACCGATGCCAACTGGCTGATCGGCACGCGCTATCACAATGAGGGCGGGCGCGATCTGGGCGTGGTGGTGGGCGCGGGCGTGCTGCTCTGGTTCGTCTGGGTGGCCGCCACCGTGCCGGGCTATCTCCTTGGCGCGCTGGTCACGGACCCGCGGCGCTACGGGCTTGATCTGGTCATGCCGATCTATTTTGCCGCCATGGTCGTGCCGCTCTGGCGCGGCAAACGCATGGGGCTGGCCTGGGCGATTGCGGGGTGCGTCGCCGTGCTGACCGCCAAGCTCTGGGGCGGCTATGCCTTCATCGTTGCTGGCGCGCTGGCGGGTGCCATCGCCGGCGCTTTCCTTGATGACAGCGAGTTGCCCGATGGCAGGTAGCTCGGCAGCACTGGATTGGCTTGTCCCTGGCGTCGCCTTTGCCATCGCGGCCATGGCGCTCGCCACCTATCTCTGTCGCATCTCGGGCGTCGCGCTGATGGGCCTTGTGCCGCTGACGCCGCGCGTCCGGCGTGGGCTGGCCGCACTGCCAGGCTCCATTGTGGTCGCCACCGTGCTGCCGCTGATCGAGCGCACAGGCCCCGCTGCCGGTCTGGCACTGGCCGCCTCGCTCGCCATGATGCTGTGGCGGCGCAATGAAATCCTGTCGCTGGCGACGGGACTGGCCGTGGTCACTGTCGCCCGCGCGTCAGGTTTCTGAACAGGCCATCACAGCAGGTCATCCAGCGTTGCCACCGTCACGAGCGGCGGATGCGCATGATACTCGCCCGGTTGCCTCGTGCGGTTGCACCAGATGGCGGCAAAGCCAAAGCGGCTGGCACCCGCCACATCCCAGCGGTTGGACGACACGAACACAGTGTCTTGCACTGGTACGCCAAGGCGCGCCTCCACCAGCGCGTATGTCTGCGGGCTGGTTTTGAAGATTCGGGCCTCGTCGACCGAGATCACGGCATCGAGATGCGCGGTCAGGCCTGCCGAGCCGACCGCGTCTGCCAGCATCGACGCGTCTCCATTGGAGAGAATGGCCGTGCGAAGGCCGCGCTTGCGCAAACCAGCCAGCACTTGCGCAACCTCGCCATAGGCTGACAAGCCGCGATAGGCCTGGATCAAGGGCGCGCGCAGGTTTGCGTCCACAGCCGGAAAAGCCGCGAGCGCATGGTCCAGCGCCTCGCCCGTCAGGTCCCAGAAAGGACGATACTCGCCCATCAGCGAGAGCACCCAGGTGTATTCAAGCTGCTTCATGCGCCAATGCGCCGAGAAAGACGGGGCTGCAGGTCCGATGGCTTCTGCATGGCGCATCACGGCGGAATGCACATCGAACAGCGTGCCATAGGCATCGAAAACAACGGCGCGGGCATTGGCGATGGGCAGCGGCATGAGTGTTCCTCCCAACTGGAGAGTTTCGCTTGAAAGGCCTCGGCGCAAGCCCTGCTTTTGGCAAAGCCTCATCACACAGACGGATCGATGCCATCACATCACGTCATTGGCGCATTGCGTCACAGGCGTTGACCTTCTTGGGCGCCGGCCCGACGATGCCGCTACACAAAAGCACAGGCAGGAGCATTCGAT
>JAYWHQ010000607.1:0-2002 GCA_043777655.1 Allobosea sp.
TCCTGGTTGTTCCTGAGCGTAACCGCCGCCGGACACATTGCAGTTGCACGCAGCGCGATGCTTGGGGTTCTTTGCTTTGGCGCAGGTCGCGTCTTGCGCATAAGACGACGTGCCGCTGACGAGGAATACGCCAAATCCAATCAACAAAAGATACTTCATTCTGAGCCCCCTTCATTACTTTAACAATAAAAACGTTTGCATGACGTTACAAAATTGTCAATGGAAGACGAAACGACGAGTGAAATAACACGTTCTTCAGTATCTTGGCCAGCAAAAGTCGGGTCAGTCACCGGCACACGTGAAAGTCCCACCTTGTCGTCGCCGGGCGATTTGGGGCTGGCCCATGTCAGCAGCACGACGGCCGCCACAATGGCCAGCGAGAGGCTGATGAGCAGCACATAGAGCACATCGCGCCCCAGACGGCCCTGTCTGGCCTCAACCGGCGTCACGATTTCAGGCTGTTCCGGCTTTTCAGGTTTTTCGGGCTTTGGTGCAGGCATGGCAGTGTCCTCAAGGCAGAAAGGCAGATGTGCTCTTGCGGACAGAACACCTGACAGGTCCAACAGTTCCGCGTCTGCGCGCAATCGCGTGCAAATGGTTGCGTGTCGGCGCGAAGTCGGGCTATCCTTGTCCGACATCAAGGGAGCGCCCGTGGCGACATCTGCCACCATTGCTGGAATGACGCGTTGCGGGGCCCTCCTGCAGCCCGCTTCTGCGCGCGCGCTCCTTCTTCCCCTTCTTCTGCTTAGCAGCCCCTGAGGGCTGGCCGGGCTTTGGCCCAGGCGCTCAGGGGAGGACGAAGCCTTTTCCCTTGCACAGCAGCAGGCTATGGACGTGACCCGAGGTCGCGCAGGCCCTTCAGGAACCAAGCAGATGACAAAATCCACCAGCACTTCGCCGAAAGACCGCGTCCTGATCTTTGACACCACCTTGCGCGATGGCGAGCAATCGCCAGGCGCCACCATGACCTTTGAAGAAAAGCTCGAAGTGGCCGAATTGCTCGATCTGATGGGGGTCGACATCATCGAGGCGGGCTTCCCGATTGCCTCGGACGGCGACTTCGAGGCGGTTTCCGAGATCGCGCGCCGTTCCAAGCGCGCCACGATTGCAGGCCTCGCCCGTGCCATTCCCGCCGACATTGTGCGCGCAGCAGAAGCTGTGAAGCATGCGGCCAGCCCGCGCATCCACACCTTCGTTTCCACCTCGCCGATCCATCTGGCGCACCAGATGCGCAAGACCGAGGATGAGGTGCTGGAGATCATCGTCAAGACTGTGGGGCAGGCGCGCAACCTGATCGACAACATCGAATGGTCGGCGATGGACGCGACGCGCACGCCGCTGGATTATCTCTGCCGCTGCGTCGAGGCCGCGATCAAGGCCGGTGCCACCACGATCAACCTGCCGGACACGGTGGGTTATGCCACACCGGACGAATACCGCGCGATGTTTGCCGACATCCGGGCGCGCGTGCCCAATTCGGACAAGGCCGTGTTCTCGGTACATTGCCACAATGATCTCGGTCTGGCGGTCGCCAATTCGCTGGCGGGTCTGGAAGGCGGCGCGCGCCAGATCGAGTGCACGATCAACGGCATTGGCGAGCGGGCCGGCAACGCCGCGCTGGAAGAGATCGTGATGGCGATCAGGACGCGTGGCGATGTGCTGCCCTATGAGACAGGCATCGAGACAACGATGCTGGTGCGGGCTTCCAAGGCCGTCTCCACCGCCTGCTCCTTCCCAGTGCAGTACAACAAGGCCATCGTGGGCCGGAACGCCTTTGCGCATGAAAGCGGCATCCATCAGGATGGCATGCTGAAGAACACCTCGACCTACGAGATCATGACGCCGGAGTCGGTCGGTGTGCACAAGACTTCGCTGGTCATGGGCAAGCATTCGGGCCGTGCCGCCTTCCGCAACAAGCTGACCGAGATGGGCTATGCGCTGGCCGACAACCAGCTGGAGGATGCTTTCGTGCGCTTCAAGGCGCTGGCTGACCGCAAGAAGC
>JAYWHQ010000608.1:0-6669 GCA_043777655.1 Allobosea sp.
GGCATCCGCCGTCTGATCGGCTTCCTGCGCAAGTTCGGCTGACCAGATGAGCGAAGCCCCGGCCAGACCCCGCCAGACCGGCGGACCGGACCCAAGCGCCGAGCCGAAGCGGCAGTGGCGTGGCTTGGGCCTGTCGCCCAAGCTGCTGATCCTGACGATCCTGTTCGTCATGCTGGCAGAAGTGCTGATCTTTGTGCCCTCCATCGCCAATTTCAGGCGCAACTGGCTTGATGACCGGCTGGCGGCCGCGCGCATTGCCGTGCTGGTGCTGGAAGGATCAACGCGTGAGGGCCTGCCGGAAGGCACGGAGGCGCGCCTCCTGATGGGCATTGGTGCCAAGGCGATCGCGGCACGCGTTGGCGGCGCGCGGCGCCTCCTGAGCATTGACGCCATGCCACCCGATGTGGCGCGGACCACCGACCTGCGCGATGCCAGCTGGATGATGTCCATCAAGGAAGCGTTCGATGTGCTGCTGATGCCGGCTGGCGATCAGCCGATCCGCGTCATTGGCTCGGCGATGGGCGAAGCCGATTTTGTCGAGCTCATCATTGACGAGCGCCCACTCCGGCAGGCGATGCTGGGTTTTTCGCAGAATATTCTCCTGCTGTCGCTGTTCATCTCGGCGCTGACGGCGGCGCTGGTCTATCTCGCGCTGCACCTGATGATCGTGCATCCCATCCGCCGCCTGTCGCGCGGAATTGTCGAATTCGAGAAGGACCCGGAGAATCCGCGCCAGATTATCGCCACCAGCGACCGCAAGGACGAGATCGGTGATGCCGAGCGGGCGCTGGCACGCATGGAAATGACACTGGCCGACGAGCTGCGCGCCAAGAAAAGGCTGGCCGCGCTCGGGCTGGCAGTGAGCAAGGTCAATCACGATCTGCGCAACATGCTGGCGGCTGCCCAGCTGATGTCTGACCGGTTGACCGACACGACTGACGCCAAGGTGCAGCGCTTTGCGCCGCGCCTGATCGCGACACTGGGGCGCGCGATCGACTTCTGCCAATCGACACTCGCCTATGGCCGCGCGACAGAGGCGCCACCTGTGCTGAAGCCTGTGAAGCTGCGCCAGCTGGTGGCAGAAACAGCCGAGTTGCTGGGATTGCAGGACAGTGCCGTGCAGGACAATTCCTTGCAGGACAGTTCCTTGCAGGACAGTTCCTTGCAAACGCCTCAGACCATCACATTCGAGAACAGCATCCCGCGCGAGGCAACCCTCATCTGTGATCCGGACCAGATGGCGCGCGTGTTGCTCAACCTGATGCGCAACGCCGTGCAGGCGCTGACGCAGGCAGGTTCGGAGACGGGCAAGCCGCAGCTGAGCGTCGAGCCAAGAACGGGGCCTGGCTTCACCGGCTTCTGCATTGTCGACAATGGCCCCGGCGTGCCGATGCGCGCGCAGGCGCATCTGTTCGAGGCGTTTCGCGGTTCGGTGCGCGCAGGCGGCACTGGCCTTGGTTTGGCAATTGCGGCTGAACTCGTGGGCCTGCATGGCGGCACGATCGCGCTGGAGCCGAGCACAAGCGGGGCCCGCTTCAACGTGACGCTGCCGCTGGCCGGCACAAGGACAGCCTGACACGCGCTCCCGCTGCGACAGCTGTCGCGGTTGCATTCAGGCAGCGCCTGCCCACATTGGCGTCATGCGCCCAGCCGACCTGCTGCACCCGACGCCGAAGGGACTCTACTGCCCGCCGGCCGATGTCTACATCGATCCGGTGCGGCCCGTGGGGCGCGCGCTCGTCACCCATGGCCATGCCGACCATGCGAGACCCGGAAACGAGGCCGTGCTCGCCACGGACGAGACGCTGGCCATCATGGCGCTGCGCTATGGCGAGAACTTCTGCCAATCGCGGCAGATGGCAACCTTGCGCCAGGCGATCACCATCAATGGCGTGAGATTCACCTTCGTGCCTGCTGGCCATGTGCTGGGCTCGGCCCAGATCGTGGTGGAGAAAGACGGCACGCGCATCGTCGTCTCGGGTGACTACAAGCGTGCGAGCGACCCGACCTGCCTGCCCTTCGAGCCGGTGACCTGCGATGTCTTCATCACCGAGGCGACATTTGGTCTGCCGGTGTTTCGCCATCCCGATACGCGCACTGAGGTGGCCAAACTGCTGGCATCCGTCACCCTGTTCCCTGAGCGCGCGCATATCGTCGGCGCCTACTCGCTGGGCAAGGCACAGCGGATGATGGCGCTGATCCGCGAGGGCGGTTTTGACGGGCCCATCTGGCTGCATGGCGCGATGGAAAAGCTGACGGATTTCTATCAGTCACGCGGCGTCGCCTTGGGCGAGACGCGCAAGGTAATGGCGGCAGACCGCAAGCAGCTGGGCGGCGCCATCGTCATCTGTCCGCCTTCGTCCATTCAGGATGTCTGGTCGCGGCGCTTTCCTGATCCCGTCACCGCTTTTGCCTCTGGCTGGATGCGGATTCGTGCCCGCGCCCGCCAGCGCGGTGTCGAGCTGCCGCTGGTGGTGTCTGACCATGCCGATTGGGATGGGCTCTGCGCGACAATCCTCGAGACGCAAGCCGGAGAGGTCTGGGTCACGCATGGCCAGGAAGACGGGCTGGTGCACTGGTGTGGCACGCAAGGCATCCGCGCGAAGCCGCTTAATCTGGTGGGTTATGGCGATGAGGGGGATGAGGCCGGGCCGGAGCCGGAATCAGCGACCGCTCCTGCTGAGGAAGCAGCCCCATGAACCGCTTCGCCGCCCTGCTCGACCGGCTGGCCTATGAACCCTCGCGGTTGGCCAAGATTGCGCTGATTGGCGCCTATTTCCGCCAGGTGCCGGACCCGGAGCGCGGCTTTGCGCTGGCGGCGCTGACAGGCTCGCTGGTGTTTCCGCACGCCAAGGCGGGATCGGTCCGCGCGCTGATTGCCGAGCGGAGCGACCCGGCCCTGTTTGCGCTCTCCTATGACTATGTCGGTGATCTGTCGGAGACAGTGGCGCTGATGTGGCCCGCCTCACCGACGATGCCGGGGCCGGGCCACAACGTGCCGGAGCCGACATTGGCCGAGATCATCGTCACGCTCCAGCAGACGCCCAAGCGTGAGCTGCCGCAGCTTCTGGCCAGTTGGCTCGACCAGTTGGACGAAACGGGCCGCTGGGCGCTGCTGAAGCTCATCACCGGCGGCCTGCGCATCGGCGTCTCGGCACGACTGGCCAAGACGGCACTCGCCAGTCTTGGCCCCTTGAGCGCCGATGACATTGGCGAGGTCTGGCATGGGCTCGAGCCGCCCTATGCCGCGCTCTTTGCCTGGGTTGAGGGCACCGGTCCAAGGCCGGAAGCAACCGATCCGGCACCGTTCCGCCCGGTGATGCTCGCGCACCCGCTGGAAGATTCGGATTTCGACAAGCTCGACCCAAAGGATTTCCGAGCCGAATGGAAATGGGACGGCATCCGCGTGCAGGCCACCAGCGGCACGCGGCCCGATGGCACGCGCGTGATACGGCTCTATTCGCGCACCGGGGAAGACATCAGCGCCGCCTTCCCTGATGTGGCCGAGGCGATGACGCTGGATGGCGCGCTGGATGGCGAGCTGCTGGTCATGCGCGAAGGCCGCGTGCAGAGTTTCAATATCTTGCAGCAGCGGCTGAACCGGAAAGCGGTGACTGCGAAGATGCTGGTGGAGCATCCGGCACATATCCGGGCCTATGACCTGTTGGCCGATGGCACTGAGGATTTGCGCAGGCTGCCGGGAGAGGTGCGACGCGCGCGGCTGGAAAGCTACGTCGCCAGATTGGGCACTGACCGTGTTGACGTCTCGCCCGAGCTCCCCTTCACCGGCTGGGAGCAGTTGGCGGTCGCCCGTGCCGATCCGGCCCTGCATGGCGCTGGCGATGACTCCGAGGCCATCGAGGGCTGCATGCTGAAGCGGGCGGATTCGCCCTATCTGCCGGGCCGCCCCAAGGGCCACTGGTTCAAGTGGAAGCGCGATCCGCGCCTGACCGATTGCGTGCTGATGTATGCCCAGCGCGGGCACGGCAAGCGCTCGTCCTTCTATTCGGATTTCACTTTCGGCGTCTGGCGCGAGACAGCGAATGGCGATGAGCTGGTGCCGGTGGGCAAGGCCTATTTCGGCTTCACGGACGAGGAACTCGTGCTGCTCGACCGGCATGTGCGCAAGCACACGCTGAACCGGTTCGGCCCGGTGCGCGAGGTTGTGCATGGCCCTGACGAGGGCCTCGTGCTGGAGATCGCGTTCGAGGGGCTGCAACGCTCCACACGCCACAAGTCAGGCATTGCCATGCGCTTTCCCCGTATCCACCGCATCCGCTGGGACAAGCCACCGCGCGAGGCGGACCGACTCACGACCCTCGAAGCCTTTCTGCCGTCAACTTGAATCTGCCTGCAACCCGAAACGGGAGCCACCCATGCGCGCGATCTATCTCATTCTCGGCCTTGTCCTCACCAGCGCCATCATCTGGGCAGTGGGGCATGGCGACTTCTGGAAAGAGGGCGCGGCCCTGCTCGCGATGCCCTGGGGTGTGGTGACGCTGGTCGATCTCTATGTCGGCTTCGCGGTGGCGGGGCTGTTTTTCGCGCTGCTCGAAAAGCTGCCCATCGCGCTTGGCCTGTTTCTGGTGACGCTGGTGCTCGGCAACATCGTGCCCTGTGCCTGGATTGTCTGGCGCGCGCCGCGCTTGCTGGCGCTGTTCAATGGCCGGCCATCCTGACCCCGTAACCAACCGCCAGCAGCAGGGCGGCGGCGATGGCGTGATAGGTGGCAAAGCGCAAAAATGTCGCGCGGCGGATCGCGCCGATGATGCCTTGCGCCAGCGCATCGGGCGGGCGGTCCTGCGGGGCCAGCATCAGCCAGATCTCGGTCGCCTTGGCCCGGGTTGATGGCGCCTGCTGCGCCATCAACAGCAGCACCAGGCAGACCAGCAGGGCGCAATAGCCGCCGCCCTTGAACACATTGGAGACCTTGCTGGCGAGGCCGACCATGAGGCAGATGGTGGCCAGCCCGGCAAAGCCGCAGCCGCGCGCGGTCGAGATTTCTGCCGCCTCGCGGATGCGCGGGGCTGACTGGTTCGGATCAAACGCGCTCGACATGGGCTTCCCGTGTCCCTGGTTTCAGGATGGGAGCTTAACCAAGGCGCGGCATCGGGGAAATAACGTGTGCGTGTGCCGCCTCAGCCAAATGACAGCAGCACGGGCGCGCATAGCAGCATTAGGCCACCCAGCCAGATGCCGAGCGACATCGCATTGCTGTTCTGCAAGCCCGAGAAGCGCTCATAGAGCGCAGCCGGAACACCCGCGATCACCAGGCAGACCACCGAAATGAACAGCGAGGTGAAATAGAGCAGCAGCAGCGGCGAGGAGATGAAGAAACTGGGCGCCAGCAGGAACTTCACCAGAATGAAGGCTGGCTCGAAATAGGGCGAGATGTGCATGCCCGGCAGCAGGGACATCCCTGCGATGCCCACCAGCATGCCATCCTGCTGCATGGCCTGGACGCGATCATCGCTCATGGTGCGATCCTCATTTGACATTTGCTCCTGGACGATCAGGCGGTGGCTGGCAGCGGGCCATAGAGGCGCATCATGTAGAAGAACACGAAGCGCAGGATGACGAGCCAGATGATGGCAAAGAGATTGACCAGCGGCGGTGGCACAACGGCTGGGGTGACCATCTGCACGAGGCGCAGGATCGGGTCCGTGATCTGACGGAACACCACCCAGATCACCATGTCGGATTGCGGCCTGATGAACAGGCTCATGATGTAGCGCCCGATCAGCGTGTAGATCAGCGCCGCCAGAATGAAATTGGGCAGATGGAAGACCCAGTAAGCCAGTGTTGATTCCATCGGTCCCTGCTGCAGTGTTCTTGGCTTGATGTATCTTGTGGCAAAGTCTTCGCGGACCTCGCACCAGACGACGTGTCGCCGCTGTTCTGAAAGAAACAGGGGCGGGATGCAATCCCGCCCCTGTCCGTCGGTCTGATCGCTGGACGATCAGGCGAGCTTTTCTTCCATCATCGTCTTGCCGCGCGGACGACGGCACTCGTCGATGAAGTCCTGCATTTCCTTGGAAGGAGCAGGGGTCATCAGCGAGACAACAATCATGACCAGGAAGCCAGCGGGCAGGCCGAAGGCAGCCGAGGAGATGTTGTTGATGTTGAACCAGCCGACGCGCGAAGCGAGCGGATGGGTCACAAGCACGGGACCATCAGTCATGAGCGGGTTGGCCAGGGTGGCCTTCATGACATCCGGGCTGACAAGCGGCGCCCAGGTGATCGGATTGAGCAGCGAGCTCATGCCGAAATAGTTGACGCCAACATGCGGGAAGTAGCGCGTGATGATCAGGTAGAACAGGGTCAACCCGAAGCCGACGATCATGCCGGCAACAGCGCCTTCTTTGGTCGTACGCTTCCACCAGACACCCAGAACGAGCGCCGGGAAGAGGCCGCCTGCCGCCAGCGAGAAGGCCCAGGCCACCATCGCGAGGATGTCAGAGGGACGTGTCGAGGCCACATAAGCTGCCGCGATCGCCACAATGACGAGCAGGACGCGCGAGACCATCATACGCTTTTGCGTCGGCGCGTTGGGGTCGATCATCTTGTAGTAGACGTCATGCGACAGCGCGTTGGCGATGGCGAGCAAGAGGCCATCGGCTGTGGAGAGCGCGGCAGCAAGACCACCAGCGGCCACAAGGCCGGTGATGA
>JAYWHQ010000609.1:0-1993 GCA_043777655.1 Allobosea sp.
GGCCGTGATGGACAATGATCTGGCCACGGGCCACACGACGAAGGGTGTGCACGCGACCGTCAGCGCCGAGATTGCCACCGCACGCACGACTTGCGCCAGCGGCAATCAGGCCGGTGCCATCGCCCAGATCAACGGCACCAAGGGCAAATTCGGCTATCGTTGACGTCGGCGGTTGAAGACGGCTCGCGTCCGCTCAGGCCGCCAGCCCCCGCTTTTTCAGCAATGCGTCCGGCGTTGGCAAGCGCCCGCGAAACAGCGTGTAGGCTTCGGCAGGATCGCGCGAGTTGCCAGCCGCATAGACATAGCGCTGGAGCTTGTCTGCCACCTGCGGCGCATAGATGTCGCCCGCTTCGACAAAGGCGTTGAACGCGTCGGCATCCATCACTTCTGACCAGAGATAGCTGTAATAGCCCGCCGAATAGCCATCGCCCGAGAAGATATGGGCAAAATGCGGCGTGCGGTGGCGCATGGTGATCTCAGGCGGCATGCCGATGCGCGCAAGCTCTGCGGCCTCGAACGCCAGCGGATCGAAATTCTCCGGCACCTGCTCCAGCGAATGAAACGCCAGATCGACCAGCGCCGACGAGGTATACTCGACACTCGAGAAGCCCTGGTTGAAGGTCTGTGCCGCCTTGATCTTGTCGATCAGAGCCGAGGGCATTGGCTCGCCCGTTTCGGCATGAAGGCAGAAGCGCTCCATCACCTCGCGCGTCATGAACCAGTGTTCGTAAAGCTGCGAGGGCAGCTCGACGAAGTCGCGTGAGACGGCTGTGCCTGCAATCGAAAGATAAGTCACATCCGACATCAGCCCGTGCAGCGCGTGGCCAAACTCGTGGAACAGCGTGCGCGCGTCATCGAAAGACAGTAGTGCAGGCTGCCCCTCTGATGGCTTGGCGAAATTGCAGACATTGACAATGATTGGACGAATATCGCCATCAAGCTTCTGCTGGCTACGCCAGGCGCTCATCCAGGCGCCGGAGCGTTTGGAGGCCCGCGCAAACCAGTCGCCCATGAACAGGCCGAGATGGCTGCCATCGGCACGGTTCACCTCGAAGATGCGCGCATCGGGATGATAGCCGCTCAGGTCCTTGCGCTCGGCGAAGTTCAGCCCGAACAGCCTGCCAGCCACATGGAACGAGGCAGCAATGACGTTGTCGAGCTGAAGATAGGGCTTGATCGCCGCCTCATCGAGCGAAAAGCGGGCGCTGCGCACCTTCTCGGCATAGTGGCGCCAGTCCCAGGGACGGATTGGCGCGCTGTGGCCCTCGGTCGCCGCCAGAGCGGCAAGATCGGCAGCCTCGCGGCCCGCACGCGCCTTGGCCGGGGCCCAGACCAGCTCCAGCAGATCGCGCACGGCCTTTGGCGTCTTGGCCATGGCGTCGTCGAGTTTCAGGTGTGCGAAGGTGGAGAAGCCGAGCAGCCTGGCCTTTTCGGCGCGCAATTGCACCATTTCAGCGACAATCGCACGGTTGTCGGTCGCGCCGCCATTCTCACCGCGCTTGGACCAGGCGGTGAAGGTTTCCTCGCGCAGGTCACGCCGCGTGGAGAAGGTGAGGAACGGCTCGATGATCGAGCGCGACAGCGTGACAGCGTGCAGACCCGCATGGCCGCGATCCTGCGCCGCCTTCGCCATGGCGCGCGTCAGAAAATTTGGCAAACCCGCCAGATCCTCCGGCTTGTCGAGCAGGCGGGCATAGCTCGACTCATCCTTCAGCATGTTCTGCGCAAACTGTGTGCCCAGCCCGGCCAGCCGCTCACTGATGGCGGCAAGCCTCGTCTTGTCAGCACCCTGCAACCGCGCACCCGAGCGCACAAAACTCGCATGCGTGCGCTCCAGCACACGCATCTGCTCAGGTGCCAGGCCCAGCGTCGCACGATCCGCAAACACCGCGTCGATCCGTGCAAACAGATGTTCGTCCAGCGAGATCGCCGACCAGTGCCGCGACATGACGGGCGCCACCTCGCGCTCGATGGCCTGCAGCGCGTCGTTCGT
>JAYWHQ010000610.1:0-6642 GCA_043777655.1 Allobosea sp.
TGGTGATTGTGGCGCGGCGCGAAGTGTTGCGCCAACCTTTCGCGACACTCGTGGCCGATATTGCCAAGGCGCCATCAGGTGCCCGCAAGCCGAAACCACGACCTGATTCCGCGCCGAAGGCGCAGCCCGACTTCGCGCCCAAAGCGCGATCTGCAACACCCAACCCGCAGTGACCCGAAAATGATCAAAGACGACCAACGCAACCTGCTTCTGGCGATCATCCTTTCAGTCGTCGTGCTGATTGGCTGGAACCTGCTTTATGGCGTGCCGCAGATGGAAAAGCAGCGCCAGGTGGCGCAGCAGAACCAGCAGGCCCAGACCGCGGTCGGCTCGGCCGTTCCTGCGCCCGGCGCAGCCGCCACGCCCGGAACGCCCGGCGCAGCCGGGGTGCCTGCTGGCACAGTTGCGCCCGGCGCGGCAGTTTCCACTGCCGACACGCGTGATGCTGCGCTCGCCCGCTCAGGCCGGGTGAAGGTCGACACATCCAAGCTGACCGGTTCGATCTCGCTGACGGGCGGTCGCATCGACGATGTCTCGCTGAAAGCCTATCGCGAGACCGTTGATCCCAAGAGCCCGATCATCGTCCTGTTGTCGCCAGCCAATGGCCCAAAGGCCTATTACGCTGATTTCGGCTGGGTTGCGGGACCTGGCAGCACGGTTGCCGTGCCCAATGCCACGACCGTCTGGCAGAGCTCGTCGTCGGCGCTCACACCGGCAGCCCCGGTCACGCTCACCCATGACAATGGCCAGGGGCTCGTCTTCCGCCGGACAATCTCGGTCGATGACAACGCCATGTTCACCATCAAGGACGAGGTGGAGAACAAGAGCGCAGCCGCTTCCATGCTCTTCCCCTACGGACTGGTGGCGCGCCACGGCAAGCCGCCGACGCTCGGCTTCTATGTGCTGCATGAGGGCCTGATCGGGGTGCTCGGCGAGCAGGGCCTGCAGGAATACACTTATGATGCCGTGGACAAGGAGCCGCTGCTGGCGGGCACCACCAAGGGCAAGGTCTGGAAGGACCAGGTCGGCGGCTTTGTCGGCATCACCGACAAGTATTGGGCCACCGCGCTGGTGCCCGACCAGGCCCGCAAGTACGAAGGCCGCTTCAGCTCCATTGCTGGCGCCAACAGCCGCACCTACCAGGCCGACTTCCTCGGGGAAGCACTGACCATCGAGCCCGGCACGACTGCTGGAACCAGCGCCCGCTTCTTTGCCGGCGCCAAGGAAGTCGCTGCCATTGATGGCTATGAGAAGTCGCTCGGCATCAAGCGCTTCGAGCTGATGATCGATTGGGGCTGGTTCTATTTCCTCACCAAGCCGCTCTTCAACCTGATGGGCTGGATCTATCACCTCATCGGCAATTTCGGCGTCGCCATTCTGGTGGTCACCGTGCTGCTGAAGCTGCTCTTCCTGCCGCTCGCCAACAAGTCCTACGCCTCCATGGCGAAGATGAAGGCCGTGCAGCCGGAAATGATGGCCATCCGCGAGCGCCATGCCGATGACAAGATGAAGCAGCAGCAGGCGCTGATGGAGCTTTACAAGAAGGAGAAGATCAACCCGCTGGCAGGTTGCTGGCCGGTGCTGATCCAGATCCCGGTGTTCTTCGCGCTCTACAAGATCCTGTTTGTCACCATCGAGATGCGGCATGCGCCCTTCTTCGGCTGGATCAAGGATCTGGCAGCACCTGACCCGACCTCGCTGTTCAACCTGTTCGGGCTCCTGCCCTACAATGTGCCGGAATTCCTGCATATCGGCGTCTGGCCGATCATCATGGGCATCACGATGTTCATTCAGATGAAGCTCAACCCGGAGCCGACCGATCCGGTGCAGAAGATGGTGTTCACCTGGATGCCGCTGTTCTTCACCTTCCTGCTCGGCTCGTTCCCGGCGGGCCTGGTGATCTACTGGACCTGGAACAACTTCCTCTCGATCATCCAGCAGTCCTACATCATGAAGAAGCACGGCACCAAGATCGAGCTGTGGGACAACCTGCGTGGGCTGTTCAGGAAGAGTGCTCCAGTGCCAGCAGTGGCAACAGCTGGTGCAACTGCAGCAGTCGTGGAAACCACCAGTGTTGAGACAGCCGTGGTCGAGAAAGCGAAGGCCGTGAAGGCGAAGACTGCACCGGAGATGCCTGCTCCGACTGCCAAGACCGTCAAGCGCCTGACCCCCAAGCGGACAAAGCCGAAAGGCTGAGATGAACGACGAAAAGGCCGAGGCCGCCCCGGAAGATTTCATCGAGCCCGCGCGCAAGTTCTTCGCGGGCCCGTGGGATTTTGTCTGGGCGGCCACGAAGCTGGATCATCTGCCGCCCATGACCGGGCATGAGATTGCCTTCGCCGGGCGCTCCAACGTCGGCAAGTCGAGCCTTCTGAACGCGCTGACTGGCCGCAATACGCTGGCGCGCACCTCGCACACGCCCGGCCGTACACAGCAGCTGAATTTCTTCCGACAGGTGGGACATGATGAACGGCTGACGCTCGTCGACATGCCGGGCTATGGCTATGCGGCGGTGGGCAAGGAAAAGGTCGAGGCCTGGACCAAGCTGATCCATGACTATCTGCGTGGCCGCTCCAACCTCATGCGCGTTTATGTGCTGGTGGATGCCCGTCATGGGTTCAAGCCCGTGGACGAAGCCGTGCTGGAGACGCTGGACACAGCCGCAGTGTCCTATCAAGTCGTGCTGACAAAGGCCGATCAGGTGAAGCTTGAGGATCGTGCTGCGGTGATCGCCCGCACGCAGGAAGCCATCCGCAAGCGACCTGCCGCCTATCCGTTTGTGCTGCTGACCTCGAGCGAGACCAATTTTGGCATCGCCGAACTGCGCGCCGCCCAGATGCAGCTTCTGGCAGAGCGCAACGCATGATCACGGCCACCCGCCTGCATCTTCTGCTGGCCATGCTGATGGGTCTGGCTGGTGTGGCAGCGCTCGCCTCCGCCACCCATGTCGGCGCCAGCACATCGCTACAGACGGCTGGCCAGATGCTGCTGTTTCATGCGCCTTTGATTGTTGCCGTCACGGTGGCGCGCCGCACCGAGCTGCTGGCTGACACGCTGGCGCGCATCGCTGTCAGTGTGCTGATCCTCGGGCTGGCGCTCTTTTCGGGTGATCTCGCCCTGCGGGCACTTCGCGGTGCAAAGCTCTTCGCCATGGCGGCTCCCAGCGGCGGCATCCTCATCATGCTTGGCTGGATCGGGCTTGCGCTGTCGGCGCTGCTGGCAAAACGCCGATAAGACCCGCGTCGCTGAGCCTTTCGCCATCGGGCGCATTGCGCTAGAAGCACGCGCCTTGTGCCCGTTCGGGCCATCATCATTCCGAGTCGACGGAGCCTTGAGCCGGTCATGACCAACCCTGCCGATCTGCCGCCCTCGCTCTCCGCCGATCTGCTGGTGCAGGCGCTGCCGCACATGCAGCGCTATGACCAGAAAATCGTGGTCATCAAATATGGCGGCAATGCCATGGGCGATGCAGCCACAGCCGAGGATTTTGCCGAGGACATCGTGCTGCTGGAGCAATCTGGCGTGAAGCCGGTGGTCTGCCATGGTGGCGGGCCGCAAATCGCCCGCATGCTGGAAAAGCTGGGCCTCAAATCCGAGTTCAAGCAGGGCCTGCGCGTGACCGACCGTGCGACAGTCGATGTGGTCGAGATGGTGCTGGCGGGCTCCGTCAACAAGGAAATCGTTGGCTACATCTCGGCCGAAGGCGGCCGCGCCATTGGCCTGTGCGGCAAGGATGGCGGCATGGTCACCGCGCGCAAGGTGACGCGGACCGTGGTTGATCCCGATTCCCGCATCGAGCAGGTGCTGGATCTGGGCTTTGTCGGCGAGCCTGACAAGGTGGACCGCACTGTGCTGGACGCTGTGCTGAAGGCCGAGCTGATCCCGGTGCTGGCGCCTGTCTGCTCCGGCGCCGACGGTCAGACCTACAACGTCAATGCCGACACGTTTGCCGGCGCCATTGCCGGTGCGCTCGATGCCAAGCGGCTCTTGCTGCTGACCGATGTGCCCGGCGTGCTCGACAAGGACAAGAACCTCATCAAGGAACTCACCGTCGAACAGTGCCGCCACCTCATCGCGGATGGCACGATCACCGGCGGCATGATCCCCAAGATCGAAACCTGCATCTATGCCATCGAGAAGGGCGTCGAGGCCGTCGTCATCCTTGATGGCAAGGTGCCGCATGCCGTGCTGATCGAGCTGTTCACCGATCAGGGTGCCGGAACCATCATCCGCCGATGAAAGCGGTGGTTTTACCAGAGGTTGCCGCGCGCGTTGTCCATGTCGACAGCTTCAGTCATGTCGACACCTGGGTGTTTGATCTCGACAACACGCTCTATCCGCATGAGGCGCGCATCTGGCCGCAGGTCGATGAGCGCATCACGCTGTTCATGAGCGAGTTTTTCGGCATCGACGGCATGTCGGCCCGCGCCCTGCAGAAATACTATTACCACCGCTACGGCACCTCGCTGAAAGGTCTGATGGCGGAATATGCCATTGATCCCAAGACCTTCCTCGATTTTGCGCATGATATCGATGTGTCCGAACTGGCGCCCGATCCCGCCCTTGGCCTCGCCATTGCAGCGCTGCCGGGCCGCAAGCTCATTATGACCAATGGCACGGTGGCGCATGCGCAGAACATTGCGGGCCAGCTCGACATTTTTCGCCATTTCGATGGTGCTTTCGGCATCATCGAGGCAGGCTATGTGCCCAAGCCCGAGCGCGGCGCCTTTGACACCTTCTTCAAGAGCTTCGATGTCGATCCAAAGCGCGCCGCGATGTTCGAGGACATCGAGAAAAACCTGATCGTGCCTGATGAGCTCGGCATGCAGACGGTGCTGGTGCTGCCGCGCACGCCCGATCCCTACCGCGAGGCGCATGAACAGGCGGCCTCTCAGGCCAGCTGGATCCATTTCAGCACAACCGATCTGGCCGCGTTTCTCGGGCCTCTGGGGCAGGGTGGCTGAGGCTCCAGACGCGCGGATGGCGCAGTCCGTGTGCACCGCGTCGCATCTGTCCGCTTGACGCGCCAGCCACCTTCGGCCATCGCTCCGCGCGACGTTTCTGCTGTGTGCCGGAGATTGAGATGAGCCGTTCTGATCTTGCCAAGACCATCGATGCCGCCTGGGATGATCGCGCGGCCATCTCGCCCGCGACCAAGGGCGCGGTGCGCGAGGCGGTGCAGGAGGCGATCCATCTGCTCGATTCAGGCACCGCCCGCGTCGCCGAGAAGATCGACGGCGACTGGGTGACCCATCAGTGGCTGAAGAAAGCCGTGCTGCTGTCGTTCCGCCTCAACGACAACGCCATCATCAAGAACGGGCCGGGCGAGGCCGTCTGGTGGGACAAGGTGCCTTCGAAGTTCGATGGCTGGGGTGCCGCTGAATTCTCGAAAGCCGGATTCCGCGCCGTGCCGCCAGCGGCTGTGCGCCGGGGCGCCTACATTGCGCCGGGTGTGGTGCTGATGCCGTCCTATGTGAACATCGGTGCCTATGTTGACGCCGGCTCGATGGTCGATACCTGGGCGACCGTCGGCTCCTGCGCGCAGATCGGCAAGAACGTGCATCTGTCAGGTGGCGTTGGTATCGGCGGCGTGCTGGAGCCGCTGCAGGCGAACCCGACCATCATCGAGGACAATTGCTTCATCGGTGCGCGCTCTGAAGCCGTCGAGGGCGTCATCGTCGGCGAAGGCTCGGTCATTGCCATGGGTGTCTTCCTTTCGGCCACCACCAAGATCGTTGATCGCGCCACAGGCGAGATCCATGTCGGTCGCGTGCCGCCTTACTCCGTGGTCGTGTCAGGCTCGCTGCCGGGCAAGAACCTGCCGGGCGAGAACTGGGGCCCGTCGCTCTATTGTGCCGTGATCGTGAAGACCGTTGATGCGCAGACGCGCGCCAAGACAGCTATCAACGAGCTGCTGCGCGACTGATCTCTGGAGGGGTATTGCTCGCGAAAGCGCAGGGGCCACGGGCTGCCGGGAGCAGGACGGGGCCTTTACCGGACATGGAGCAAAACCTGTGAGACGATCATTTCCATCATTGTTGAGGCCAGCGCTCTGTTCCGCAATCCTGTGCAGTCTTGCGACACTGGCGCAGGCGGAAGCCATTTCCTTCGGGCCGGATCTGTCGACCCAGGGCTGGAAGCCGCTGACTTTCCGCTCTATCCCGCCGGTTGATTTCCGCGCCGAGGGCGCATCACGCCTGACACTTCGTGCCGACAAGGGCGCGAGCGTGATATGGCGCGGGCTGGATGAGAACCTCTGGCCCGCCAGATCGGCGCAATGGCGCTGGCGTGTCGAGACCAGCGTGCCCGCCACGGACCTGACCATCAAAGGCAAGGATGACCGGGCGCTTGCGCTCTATTTCGTCTTTGCCAGGGACGAAGCGGCCGCCCGCAGCGCCAAGGGTTCCAGCAGCCTGACATCTGCCATGTGGTGGTCATCAGGAGCCGCACTTGTCTATGTCTGGGGGGGCAATGCCTCCCCGGGAGCCGTGCTGCCCAGTCCCCATATGGGCACCAGCGGCAAGTTGCTGGTGCGCCAGATTGCGACCCGGGCAGATGGCAAGTGGGTGTCCGAAAAGGCCGATCTGGCGGCTGATTTCCGCCGTGCCTTCGGGCGCGAGCCGGGCCCGCTGGTCGGCATTG
>JAYWHQ010000611.1:0-1987 GCA_043777655.1 Allobosea sp.
ATCTCGTTTTCGTACAACTCTTCGAGCAGCGAGTTCTGCTTCATTGTTATGCAGGGGCAAATCTGTGAACTCTAGCACCAAGAGGAGTTCCTTTTTAGATGCCGATCAGGCCCATCATCAGGAAGGTGCCCATGCCCGAGAGCGACTTCTTTGTGGTGTAGCCGAAGAGGCTGAGACCGCCGAAGGCCGCTGCCGTGACAAAGAACATCTGCACCACGCTGCCCTTCGTGAAGACGAAGAGGATCGAGGACAGCGAGAGACCCATCACGGCGGCAAACGCATAGAACATTGCGCGGGCCGAGGAGGCCGACATCTTGTCGACGCGGAACGAGAAGAACAGGATGAAGGCAAGCGGCGCCAGCATGATGACCCACTTGAGCGGGCTGACATAAAGCATCTGGCCAATCGGGGTCAGCACGCTGCGGCCGGCGGCATTCTGCGCGGTGGCAACCATGTTGGTGCCCAGAGCGACCAGGCCAGAGATGGCCAGGCCTGTGATCATGTGGTTGTAGACGCCGAGCATGAAGGACCGAAGGCCCTGATCAACCTCGGCGGCACTGGCCTGGCGGGCAACGCCCGAACCCCAGACCGGGGCATTGGGGTCATAGTTGCTCATGAAACGAACCTCTGACGGAAACGGGGTTGGCAAAGACGGCTCTTCGCCGTCGCGAAGCTCCATCTGTCGCGCACATTTGTGGCGTCGATATGAAATATGTAGGCAAATGCCTGCAGGTTCAAGGGGTGGCCATGTCTAGTCGTGCAATCTCGTGCACCAGGTGCGGGCTTGGTGAACAGACCGCGTGATTAAACAGCTGTGTTTTGTGAATTGCAGGCGGTGATCACTAAAGGCTTCTGAGGTGAGAGGCAGGCTTTTGCGAGAGTATTCGCAAAGTTCCCGCCAACCCAAACAGCAACGACACAAAAACAGCGCCAAAAGCCACCAGCAGAGCCCCCGTGGGGTCCGCCACAAAGGCCATCTTCATCACGCGTGTGACCACGATCCACCCGGCAAGAGCCCCCGCGACGAGCCCGAACACGGCAGCAGCCAGCCCGATGCCAGCATATTCGAGCGCATAGGCGCCCATGATGCGGGCGCGGGTGGCGCCCAATGTCTTCAGGATCATGGCGTCATAGAGCCGCGCGCGCTGGCCTGCGGCCAGGGCGCCCGCCAGCACCAGCAGGCTTGAGGCAATGGCCAGACCCGATGCGCCTCGTATGGCGAGCGCCAGCTGGGCCACCACGCCATTGACAGCTTCCAGCGCATCCTTGACGCGCACGGCCGTGACTGCCGGGAACTCGCGGGCGAGATTGCGCAGCAGCAAGCCGTCCTCGCGGCGCTCGCTCGTGGGTGCGGCACCCGCAGCGGAGCCGATGGGTGTGAGCGTCGCCAGCTGGGTGTGTGGGGCGCCCGCAAATGTGTTGGGCGAAAACACCATGACGAAATTGATGCCGAGATTGCGCCATTCGATGGTGCGCAGGTTGGCAATGCGCGCCGAGATGTTGCGGCCCAGCACGTTGACGATGACCTCATCGCCGACGGCCAGCCCCAGCCCCTGCGCGATCTCGCGATCGAATGACACCAGATTGCCGTCGCGATGGTCAGGCGCCCACCATTGGCCAGAGGCGATGACCGAGCCCTCTGGCAGTTTCGCGGCATAGGTGATGCCGCGGTCACCCTCGAGGATCCAGCCGAATTGCTCTGGCGCCTTCCAGTCTTCGGCGCGGATGCCCTTCAGGCTGACAATGCGCCCGCGCATCATCGGCACGCGCTCGGTCTTTGCACCGGGGCGCTCGCGCGCGATGAAGGCATCGAAGCGTGCCGTTTCGGTGTTGGGAATGTCGAGGAAGAAGAAGCTTGGGGCCTTGTCCGGCAGGTTCTGCGTCAGCTGCCTTGTCAGCGACGTGTTGATGAAGGCCAGCGCCGAGAGCAACGCCACACCGAGACCAAGTGACAGCACAAGTGCGGGCGTCAGTGCGCCGGGGCGGT
>JAYWHQ010000612.1:0-1987 GCA_043777655.1 Allobosea sp.
ATTGGCCTCGGCGATCGCACGGGCCAATGACCCGACGCGCGCCTCGCTCGCGTCGAAACTCGCGGCAGAGATCTACGGGCTGGATGTGCTGGAGGCCGATGTCGAGGACGAGAAGCACAACACGACGCGCTTCGTCATCTTGTCAAAATATCCCGAGTTCGCCCGCCAGGGCTCCGGCCCGATCATCACGACGCTGGTCTTCCGCGTGCGCAATATTCCCGCCGCGCTGTTCAAGGCGATGGGCGGTTTCGCCACGAACGGCGTCAACATGACCAAGCTCGAGAGCTACATGCTGGACGGGCATTTCTTCGCCACCATGTTCTACTGCGATGTGGAAGGCCACCCGGATGATCCGGCCCTGCGCCGCGCGCTTGAAGAGCTTGCGTATTTCTCGAAGGAAGTAAAAATTCTGGGCGTCTACCCCGCCAATCCCTTCCGCGCGAGCTTCAGCGAGGCTGGCGAATAGGGCAGGGGCGTTGGGTGATTGATTGTCACTCAATAACAGTTATTAATTGGCAAGTCAGTTCACCGCTTGAAGGAGGTCATCATGGCGATCAGTGCCGATCTCGGTCAGGCTCTTGAAGGGTATGTGACCGACCTCGTGAAATCAGGGCGCTTCAACTCCAAGAGCGAAGTGCTGCGCGAAGGCATTCGACTGGTCCAGGAGCGTGAAACCCGGCTTTCCTTGCTCGATTTGGCGCTTGCCAAGGGGCTGGCTGATGCAGACTCTGGCAGGGTGAAGCCTGCTGATGCTGTGTTTGACAGGCTTGAGCAAAAGTACAGCGCAATGGGCAAAGCCAAGACAGCGTGAAGCTGGTCATTGCCGCGCAGGCAGAGGCTGATCTCGAGCAGATTGCGGACTATATCGCCGCTGACAGCCCCGTGCGTGCTCTATCGTTTGTGCGCGAGTTGCGCCAAAGCTGCATGACGCTGGTGGAGTGGCCCGAGAGCCACCCGCTTGTGCCCCGTTTCGAGTCTTCCGGGGTCCGGCGCCGCGTTCATGGCAACTATCTGATCTTCTTCCGCATCAAGGTTTCAACCATCGAAGTGCTGCACATCCTGCATGGCGCGATGGACTATGAGCGGATTTTGTTTGGCGAGTAGGGCAGGGCTCTGCTCATTCCAGGCCCTCGCCCTCGCGCGCCCAGGCCTTCAGCAATGTGTTGGCAATCGCCATATGCGGCGGGCAGAAGATGCCGTCGGGATGTTCTCCCGCCAGCATGGCCAGCGCCTCGGCGCGCGAGAACCAGCGGCCATCTTCCAGTTCCGTGCCATCCAGCGTGATGATGTCGCCCATGGCCTGCGCCAGACAGCCGATCATCAGCGAGGACGGGAAGGGCCAGGGCTGCGAGGCGATGTAGCGCACGGCCCCGGTGCGCAGGCCCGCTTCCTCATAGGTCTCGCGCCGCACGGCATCCTCGAAACTCTCGCCCGGCTCGATGAAGCCCGCGATGCACGAATACATGCCCGGCGGAAAGCGCGATTGCCGCGCCAGGAAGCAGTTTTCGCCGCGCACCGCCAGCATGATGACAACCGGGTCGGTGCGCGGAAAATGCTGCGCGCTGCAGGCGGTGCATTCGCGCTTCCAGCCCGATGAGGCTGCGACCGTAGGCCCGCCGCATTGGGCGCAGAACCTGTGCCGTGCATGCCAGTCCAGCAGCGCCTTTGCCTCGCCCAACGGGCCGAGCTCTTCGCGCGAAACAAGCTTTTTCAGCGCAACCGTGCGCAGGTCTGTCACGACCAGCTCTTCGTGCGCTTTCAGCGCTTCGACAAGCCCTTTGTCGACCAGCAACCCAAAACGTGGCGACCCGTCGGGATCAAGCCCCAGGAAGGCTGCGTCTTCTGCAGGCCCCAGCCTGGCTGCCCCAGCTGCCTCAAACCACACGCTGAGTGTTTCGGCATCGACCCTGCGCAGGATCGGGGTTTCACCCGCCACCACGACAAAACGCGTCTCGGGCCTGGCCTGCAGGGCAGCCACAGCTGCCGC
>JAYWHQ010000613.1:0-6619 GCA_043777655.1 Allobosea sp.
GGGCTGGCCGATGGTGTATTTATAGGCCATCGCGGCAAGTGTCGGCATCTTGGCAATCATGCGCATGGAGGCAACCATGCGCTGATGCTGATCGGCGATATCGGTCGAGTCGTGATAAAAGGCCGACATGGCGCCGACAGATGCGACCATGACCGCCATCGGGTGCGCGTCGCGGCGGAAGCCCTGGAAGAAGCGGGCCATCTGTTCGTGCACCATCGTATGGCGGGTCACGCGATAGTCGAAATCAGCCTTCTGCTGGGCTGTCGGCAACTCGCCGTACAGAAGCAGGTAGCAGGTTTCGAGAAAATCACCGTGTTCGGCAAGCTGCTCGATCGGGAAGCCGCGATAAAGCAGCACGCCCTGATCGCCATCGATATAGGTGATCTGTGACTCGCAGGCTGCGGTGGACGTAAAGCCCGGATCGTAGGTGAACATGCCCGTCTGGCCATAGAGCTTGGCGATATCGACCACACTTGGGCCAATCGAGCCCTCTTTCACCGGCATATCGATGGTTTTGCCGTCAACAATCAGTTGGCTGGTGGTCACGCGCGTCGCTCCTTATGCTCGGTCCTCGGTCGGGCAAACTCACGCCCGATGCATTTCGCTGCACTGCATCATTCGCCTAAATTGTGACAACTGTCGCTACCTGGAAGGGCAAAAATATGCCCATAAAATAGGCATATCATGATCTTCGGCGCAACGCTGGCATGCGCGCTTTGCAGTCTTGTTAGAGCAACTGCGCCCAAGGCTCAATTCAGCCTAAAGGCGGGTTTTGTCTCCCTCATGCGCCTTGACCAAGGTCAAGTCTGCGAGCCGGCCAAGAGCTTCCTCGCGGCCCAGCACTTCCAGCACATCAAACAGGCCGGGTGAGGTGCTCTTGCCGGTCACAGCGGCGCGCAAGGGCTGCGCCACCTGGCCAAGCTTCAGCCCCTGGGCCTCGGCAAAACTGCGAACAGCACCCTCGGTTGCCATGGCACTCCAGTCTGGCAGGCTTGCGAGTTCCGGTACCAGGGCTGCCATGCGCTCCCGCCCGGCAGCATCGAGCAGGCTGGCGGCCTTGTCCTCAAGCGCAAGCGGGCGCTTGGCATAGAGGTAGCTTGCGCTGTCGAGCAGCTCGACCAATGTCTTGGCGCGCTCCTTGAGGCCGGGCATGGCGGCCAGCAGCTTGGCTTCCAGAACCGGTGACATCACTTCGCCCAGCCCGCGTGCTGGTCCAAGCTCGGGCATGATGGTTTTCAGCGCTGCCACCAGCGATGCGTCATCCGCCTCACGCATGTAATGGCCGTTGAGGTTCTCCAGTTTGGCAAAGTCAAACCGCGAAGCCGAGCGGCCAATATGGCCGAGATCGAACGCATCGACCATTTCCTGCGTCGAGAACATCTCCTGATCGCCATGGCTCCAGCCGAGTCGCACCAGATAGTTGCGCAAGGCGGCCGGCAGATAACCCAGGCTGCGATAGGCCTCGACCCCGAGCGCGCCATGGCGCTTGGAGAGCTTGGCACCATCCGGCCCGTGGATCAGCGGGATATGCGACATGGAGGGCACTTCCCAGCCCATCGCTTGATAGATCTGCGTCTGGCGTGCCGCATTGGTCAGGTGGTCATCGCCGCGAATGACATGGGTGATTCCCATGTCATGGTCATCGACCACCACCGCCAGCATATAGGTCGGGTTGCCATCCGAGCGCAGCAGCACGAGATCGTCGAGATCCTTGTTCTGCCAGGTGACGCGGCCCTGCACCTGATCTTCGACCACGGTCTCGCCTTCCAGCGGGGCACGCAGGCGGATGACCGGCTTCACGCCATCTGGTGCTGTGGCAGGGTCGCGGTCGCGCCAACGCCCGTCATAGCGCATGGGCCGGCCTTCGAGCTTGGCCGACGCGCGCATCTCGTCCAGTTCGGCGGGTGTCGCAAAGCAGAGATAAGCCTTGCCAGCTGCCAGCATTTCGCGAGCCACCTCACGATGGCGCTCGGCGCGCGAGAACTGGAAAACGGTGTCGCCTTCCCAGCTCAGGCCCAACCACGACAGACCATCGAGAATCGCGGCAATGGCAGGTTCCGTCGAGCGCTCGCGGTCGGTATCCTCGATGCGCAGCAGCATCCTGCCGCCATGGCGCTTGGCATAAAGCCAGTTGAAAAGCGCCGTGCGCGCTCCGCCGATATGCAGAAAGCCGGTGGGCGAGGGGGCAAAGCGGGTGATGACAGGCTTGCTCATCAGCAAAGGGCTCCGGGCGAGGCAGAGGAGCCTTGCGGCAAACGCTCTGGGAGAAGAAAATCAGCGCTGACAGCAGCGGTTGCGCCGCTGTAGCATGGCCTGCGCGGCAAGGTTAAGCACCATTTGCGGGTGGCTTGTCGCGGCACGGGAAGCACAATGAGCCAAAGGCGCTCTGGAGTTGATGATCCGATCCCCGCGCGCGCAGGCGGGCGTGCCTTGGCGTGGCCTGGCCCCCAGCTTCGCGCCCGTCCGGCAACGGGCAAGGCTGCGTTCGACTGGCGCAAAAGCGTCACCGGAATGGTGGCACTTGAAGAAGAGCGCCGCCGCTGGTTCAACTGGATTCCGGTCTGCATGGGGCTGGGCGTGCTGGCCTGGTTCATGGCAGATCGCGAGCCCGCGCTCTGGGCGCCGATGTTGGGCTGGCTTATCTGCAGCGTTGCTGCGTTCTTCGCGCGAACACGACTTGCCGCTTTTCGCGTTCTGGCCGCTCTGGCTGCTGTATTCCTCGGGTTTTCGGCGGCTGTCTGGCGCACCGAGAACATCCGTGCGCCCGTGCTTGAGCGGGTGCAGATTCTGCCTGTGAGCGGCTTTGTCGAGTCGGTTGAAGTCCGTCCAGCCGGGTCTCGCCTCGTCCTGATCGTGACCAGTATGGACACCATAGCGGCAGACAAGCGACCGACGCGCATTCGCATCACCACGCCAGGAAAGACCGTGAAGCCTGGCGACCATATCAGCGCCAGCGCGCGTCTTCTGCCGCCGCCGGAACCGGCACGACCGGGCGGCTATGATTTCGCGCGCGATGCCTTCTTCCGCGGCATCGGCGCTGTCGGCTCTGTTCCTGGCCAGATCAGGCTGTCACCTCCGCCGGTGGCGGAGCCATGGGATCTGCGCTGGCAGGTGGGCATTGATCGTGCCCGAAATGCACTGACCGAGCGCATTGCCAACACGATTGGCGGGCAGGCGGGCGCAGTTGCTGCAGCGCTCGTCACCGGCAAGCGCGGGCTGATCACGGAGTCCGCAAATGACGACCTGCGCGCTGCCGGGATATATCATGTGGTTTCGATTTCCGGCCTCCACATGGTGCTGGCAGCAGGCACGATCTTCTGGCTGATCCGCGCGATTCTGGCCTTATCGCAGACCGTTGCACTGCAATGGCCCGTGAAGAAGATCGCGGCTGGCGGCGCGATGATAGGTGCCACGGCCTATTGCATCTTCTCGGGCTCGGAGGTGGCAACCGAGCGCTCGCTGGTGATGACGCTGGTGATGCTGGGCGCCATTCTGGTCGACAGGCCCGCCCTCAGCATGCGCAACCTCGCAATTTCGGCGATCATCGTGCTCCTGCGCGAGCCCGAAACGATTCTGGGGCCAAGCTTCCAGATGTCGTTCGGTGCTGTGGCCGCGCTGATCGCTTTTGCCGAACGCTGGAATGCGCGGCCTGTTGTCGAGAAGCGATCACCGGGCGGGCGCCTGCTGCGCGGCATCTGGCTGGCGGCCGCCGGCATTGTCACGACAACGCTGCTGGCAACGGCCGCTACGGCACCCTTCGGCGCCTACCATTTCCAGACCTTCAATCCTTTCGGCCTGATCGGGAATGCCATGGCGCTGCCCTTTGTCTCGGTCGTTGTCATGCCAGCCGCTGTGGCCGGCATCATTGCCTATCCTTTCGGGCTGGATGGACTTGCCTGGAGCATCATGGGCTGGGCTACCGTGCCGGTGCTGGCGGTGGCGCGCTGGGTCGCGACCTTTGACCGCTCGACCACGGTGGTGCCTGCCTTTGGCACTGGAGCGCTGCTGTTGCTGGCCTTGGCGCTGGTCTGGGCCACGCTTTGGTCGAGCGCGTTGCGGCTGCTGGCCATTGTGCCGCTGGTGACCGGGCTGACCTTGGCTGCACGCCCGGACAGGGCCGACATCATCATCGACCGCGAAGGGGCGGGGGCGCTGGTGCGTGGCACCGATGGCAAACTGGTGCTGCTGGGTCGGCCCAGCCGCTTTGTCCTGAACCAGTGGCTTGTCTCGGACGGCGATGGTCGCAAGCCAGATGATCCTGCCTTGCGCCAAGGCGCAGCCTGCGATGGCGATGGCTGCGTCGTGCGCCTCGCCAGCGGGCGCAGTGTCGCGTTCTCGCGCAGTCTCCAGGCTGTTGCCGAGGATTGCGCCCGCGCTGATCTGGTGATCGCACCGCTGTTCTGGACCGGACCTTGTCAGGCCCGGCTGATGGACCGCAACGCCCTGCTCCAGAGCGGCGCGACCTCGCTCAGGATCGCCATAGACAGACCTGCGGCGGACTGGCCATTGACAGGCACGCGCAGCACCCAGAGCCAGCGCCTCTGGAGCCGCCAGCCACCACAGGCACGCGAAGTAGCACCCACTCCTTCAGCGCTGACGCCGACCCGGCAGGTGACCACCGACACAGAAGATGAGCCTGCTCAGTAACGCCGCATCAGGTTGACCAGACGGCCCTGAATCTTGACCCGGTCAGGCCCGAGAACACGCGTCTCATAGGCTGGATTGGCCGCTTCCAGAGCTATGGACGAGCCCTTCTTGCGCAGGCGCTTCAGTGTTGCCTCCTCATCATCGATCAGCGCCACGATGATGTCGCCCGTGTTGGCCGTGTCCTGCTTGCGGATGACGACTGTATCGCCATCGTGGATGCCGGCCTCGATCATCGAGTCGCCGCGCACTTCCAGTGCATAATGCTCACCCGACCCCAGCATGTCGGCGGGCATGCTCACATTGTGGCTGCGCGACTGGATGGCCGAGATCGGCGTGCCTGCCGCAATCCGCCCCATGACGGGGATCGCCACCATGCGGTTGTCATCTGCATTCGCGGGCACAGCGGCAGAGCGCGCCCTGCCAAGTCCACCTTCGACCACGCTCGGTGTAAACCGGCTGCGGGTGGCGGCTGGCAGGCCCGATGTTTCCGGCAGTTTGATGACCTCCAGCGCGCGGGCCCGGTTCGGCAGGCGTCGGATAAAGCCACGCTCTTCCAGCGCCATGATGAGCCGGTGGATGCCCGATTTCGAGCGCAGATCGAGCGCATCCTTCATCTCGTCGAAAGAAGGCGGCACCCCAGCCTCGCGCAACCGCTCGTGGATGAAGCGCAGCAGTTCATGTTGTTTGCGTGTGAGCATGGTTCCCCGCAGTGGCCCCCGGGCCAGAATCGAAACACATCACGAACAACCTACACGTTCGTGATGTGTTCTGCAATTGCTCAGGAGAAGAGTTTTATCACCTGGCAGGTTTCACCTGCCTTGGCGGCGCGCGCATGCGGCGGACGGACGATCAGCGCATCGGCGCGGGCCAGCGTCGCCAGCATTGAGGAATCCTGCTTCGGGAACGGCGTCGCCATGAGTCCGTCCTGGGTCATCGCCAGCGTCGCGCGCAGATAATCCTGCCGCTCATCATTTTCTGGCAGATCGCGGCCCAGCCTCGCAGCCGTCAGGTTCTGCATCGCGCTGGGCGCCAAACCCAGCATCGCGCGCACGAGCGGCACCACGAAGACGTGTCCGCAAACGATTGACGAAACGGGATTTCCCGGCAACCCCAGCACCACCATGTCGCCAAGCATGCCCTGCATCAGCGGTTTGCCCGGGCGCATGGCGATTTTCCAGAAACCAGGCGTCATGCCAGCCTTCAGCAAGGCGGCCTGAACCAGATCATGGTCGCCAACCGAGGCGCCGCCCAGCGTCACGAGGGCGTCGGCTGATTGCGCCTTCGCCTCGCCAATCGCACGAGCAAGATCGGCATGGTCGTCGCGCGCAATGCCGAGATCAAGCGCATCACCGCCAGCCTGTGCGACGATGCCAGCCAGCGCAAAGCTGTTTGACGCCATGATCTGGTCAGGGCCAGCCAGGTTGCCTGGCGCAACCAGTTCGTCGCCCGTGGCCAGGATGGCCACGCGGGGCTTGCGGCGCACAGGCAAGGTGCCATGGCCCATGGCGGCGGCCAGCGCCACCCTGCCGGGCGTCATGTGGTCTGCGGCCAACAGCAACCGATCGCCTGCCCGGAAGTCCAGCCCCGCCTTGCGGATGAAGCGCCCTTCGGACTCGGACTGTCTGGCTGTGATCGTGTCGCTGCCAACTCCGTCGGCATTTTCCTGGATAAGGATCGTGTCGGCACCATCGGGCACCGGTGCACCTGTGAAAATGCGCACGGCCTCGCCAGCGCTCAGCACTCCTGAAAAACGGCAGCCTGCAGCGGCTTCTCCGATGACGCGCAACGTGACACCGGGCGCAAGGTCGGCTGCGCGCACGGCATAACCGTCCATGGCCGAAGCCGGGAAGGGAGGCTGGGTGCGAAGAGCCGAAACATCCTCCGCCAGAATGCGACCATGCGACAGCGCCAGAGTGACAGTTTCTGCAGGCATGATGGCAGGTACGCTGGCCAAAAGCCGAGCCAGCGCCTC
>JAYWHQ010000614.1:0-1982 GCA_043777655.1 Allobosea sp.
TTGGTGACGGTGGCATGCGCCTCGGGCTTGATGTGGCGGAAGGCCAGTTCCTCCAGCTCCTCGCGCAGCTCCTGCATGCCCATGCGGCCGGCCAGCGGCGCATAGATCTCCGCCGTCTCCTCGGCAATGCGCAGGCGTTTTTCCGGCGCCATGAAATGCAGGGTGCGCATGTTGTGCAGCCGGTCGGCCAGCTTCACCAGCAGCACGCGCACATCATCGACGATGGCCAGCAGCAGCTTGCGGAAATTCTCGCCCTGCGCCGCTTTCTTGGAGACCAGATCAAGCCTCTTGATCTTGGTCAGCCCATCGACGAGCCGCCGGATTTCGAGGCCGAAGAGCTGCTCGATTTCTTCCAGCGTGGCAGACGTGTCCTCCACCGTGTCATGCAGCACGGCGGCAACAATCGTCGCATCATCCAGCTTCAGCTCGGTGAGGAGGGCCGCCACCTCCAGCGGATGAGCAAAGAACGGATCGCCGGAGGCGCGTTTCTGCGTGCCATGGGCGCGCATGGCATAGACATAGGCCCGGTTCAGCAGGCCCTCATCCGTATTCGGATTGTAGCTCTTGACCCTGTCAACGAGCTCGTATTGCCGCATCATGCCTTTGCGGTCTCCGGCATTCTGGTCCACCTTCATCCTCGCCCGCGACTATTCACGGCCACACGCCTGCGCCGCAAGGGCCAGAAGGTCGCGAGAGACGAAAAAGCCCGGCGCAAACCGGGCTTTTGCAGGATCGGGATTGGCGCGAGCGATCAATCGTCGTCATCAGCGCTCTGGGCCGGAGCAACCAGCCCGTCGAGGCCGCGCAGCAGGTCGTCCTCGCTCATGCGGTCGAACTGCACCGCGCCATCATCGGTCGAGGCAGCTGCATTCGGCCCGCTGATGCCGAGCAGCGGCACGACTTCGGCCTCCGGCTCGTCGATCTCGACATGCTTCTGCAGCGAATGGATCAGGTCTTCCTTCAGATCTTCCGGCGTGAGCTTCACATCGGCGATCTCGCGCAGCGCCACGACCGGGTTCTTGTCATTGTCGCGGGCGACAAGGATAGCCGAACCCGAGGCAATGTTGCGGGCGCGGTGGCTGGCCAGCAGCACGAGCTCGAAACGGTTATCGACCTTGTCGATGCAGTCTTCAACGGTAACGCGAGCCATGGCGGCTCCTTTGCATGTGCGAACAGGGGAATGCGGTTGTGCGCCTGTTACAGGGATGTGGCGGTGGATGCAAGGAATCTGGTGGAAGCCCGAAGGCACCGAGCAAATAACGGCGCGTCTGCCGCGCCGCGTGCTGTGCCACTTCAAATCCACAGGCGAAGGCAATCAAACCCGCATCAGCGCGGTGCTTGAGAACGATGTCGAAGAACGACGAAGAAAGCAGGGTGAGGCTTGTTTTCACTTCCAATGAGCGGTGCGCAAATCAAGATTGGTGCAACGCCCTGCTCTGACAAGCATGGAGCCATTCTGTCAGACTTTTGACTTCATCCTCAATCAACGATGCATCGTTTTGCGCGCACGCGAGTAGGATCGCGCCGTGGTAACGTGTCATGAGCGTGCGCGAAAACTTTTCAGCGTCTATCTGTGAAGCCCCGCCGCGACAAAATTCTTTCACCAGCCATTGGACTTGCGTGTCATAGATGCGGGTAACCTCATCTTTTAGTTCCTCGCTCTCCTGCCTGAGATCACGCGTGATCCCCGCGAGCGGACAACCCAATGATATATAGATGTCGCACATCAGACGGGCTTGCCGAATGAACCCGCCAATTCTTTGCCATGCATCCTCCTGGCTTTCCAGTTCGGCCAGGTATCGTGACAGAAGGGCACACCATTCGTCGATGACGGCCTGTGCAAGCTCGTCCTTTGCCTTGAAGTAATAGAAGACGTTTCCGGCAGATATGCCCGCCGATTTTGCTACGTCCGCGAGGGATGTTCGCGCGTAACCCTTCCGGTGGAATTGCTCGATTGCCGCCGTCACGAGCCTGTGTCGTTT
>JAYWHQ010000615.1:0-6595 GCA_043777655.1 Allobosea sp.
ATGTCGTGGCTGACTATCCAGCACTCGAGCGACTTTTGCTTGACTGAAACAGGTTCCGCAATCAGGCCGATCCGGAAAGTCAGGTGGCACACGCTGCCCGGCACCCGTCTGCTTCAGCGCCCATTCGGACATTGCAGGATTCTCTTCACCTTGCCGTTGAACGAAACCGCAACCACCTTCACTGCGGAACGTTTAACCTGAACACGCGTTCAGATTTGCACGTTAACCAGCTGCTGGCGGCTCGTGCTGCATGGTCTTTCTCGACAGGGACAACGCGGCAAAAAAACAAAGCCGCCATGGGGTTGAGCAATGATTGGTCATGAATTGCGTGAGTTCGTTGATTGCGTGCTAGAAAAGCAAGAGATCACGGCAGAAGACTTGCGGATGCTTCAGCAGGACGTGCTGGGCGAAGATGTGATTACACGTGAATCCATTGACGTTCTTGTGGCGCTTGATCGCGCCGTCAAGTGCCAGGCACCCGGTTGGGCTGATTATCTTGTCGCGTTGACGGTTGATTTCGCGGTCTGGGCCTCGCGCCCGACTGGCATCATCGACCGGGATGCGGCCCATTGGTTGGTGACGACGCTGTCAGCTGGTGGCGGCCCGACGCCTACCGCGCTTCGCATCGCCTTCGAGGTCGTGCGCGAAGCCGATGGCTGCGATGAAGCGTTGCTGACTTTCGCCATGCGGGAAGGCGGCGCCGGTGCTCGCCGCGCCTCGACCGTGCAGGATCTGGTTCTGCTCGCCAGCTGAGCGTGATTTCGCACTTGCACAAAAAGGCAAGCGCGCGGCAACTCATCTGACAAGCGACTTTCGCACAGGTGGACGCTGGCGCTTGCGCAGCTTAAACCCCAGCCGTCACAGTGGTGACATGCAATGGCTGGGGACAGGCGCATGTTTGGCAAAATCCTGATCGCGAACCGTGGCGAGATCGCCTGCCGGGTCATCAAGACCGCGCGGCGCATGGGCATCAAGACGGTTGCGGTCTATTCCGACGCGGACCGGGACGCACTGCATGTCGAGATGGCCGATGAGGCCGTCCATATCGGCGAGGCGCCCGCTGCCCAGAGCTATCTCGTCATCGAGAAGATCATCGCGGCCTGCAAGGCCACGGGCGCAGAAGCGGTGCACCCCGGCTATGGCTTCTTGTCCGAGCGCGAGGCCTTTGCCCATGCGCTGAAGGAAGCCAACATCACCTTCATCGGGCCCAACCCGCATGCGATTGCGGCGATGGGCGACAAGATCGAATCCAAGAAGGCAGCGGCGGCGGCCAATGTCTCGACAGTTCCGGGCTATCTCGGCGTCATCGAAGACCCGGCCCATGCCGTGAAGATCGCTGACGAGATCGGCTATCCGGTCATGATCAAGGCGTCCGCCGGCGGCGGCGGCAAGGGCATGCGCATCGCCCATTCGGCGGGCGAGGTGGCCGAAGGCTTCGCCCGGGCCAAGTCGGAAGCGGCGTCGTCCTTCGGTGATGACCGGGTTTTCGTCGAGAAGTTCATTGTCGATCCGCGCCACATCGAGATCCAGGTCCTCGGCGACAAGCATGGCAACGTGATCTATCTCGGCGAGCGCGAATGCTCGATCCAGCGCCGCAACCAGAAAGTGGTTGAGGAAGCGCCGTCGCCGCTGCTGGACGAGGCCACGCGCCGAAAGATGGGCGAGCAGGCCGTCGCACTCGCCAAGGCGGTGAACTACGACTCCGCCGGCACGGTCGAGTTCGTGGCGGGGCAGGACAAGTCCTTCTTCTTCCTTGAGATGAACACCCGTCTGCAGGTCGAGCATCCGGTCACCGAGATGATTACCGGCATCGATCTGGTCGAGCAGATGATCCGCGTCGCCTATGGCGAGAAGCTTGCGATCAGCCAGGCCGATGTGAAGCTGAATGGCTGGGCGGTTGAGTCCCGTGTCTACGCCGAAGACCCGACGCGTGGTTTCCTGCCTTCCACCGGCCGCCTTGTGACCTATCGCCCTCCGGCCGAAGGGCGCGATGGCAATGCCACAGTGCGTAACGACACAGGCGTGTTCGAGGGAGGCGAAATCTCGATCTACTATGATCCGATGATCGCCAAGCTGGTGACGCATGCGCCCACGAGGCGGGAGGCCATCGAGGCGCAGGCGCGGGCGTTGGATGCTTTTGCGATCGAGGGCATCCGCCACAACATCCCGTTCGTGTCGGCCCTGATGCATCATCCGCGCTGGATTTCCGGCGATCTCTCGACCGGTTTCATCGCCGAAGAGTTCCCCGAAGGCTTCTCGCTGCCGAGGCCCGCGGGCGCGGTGGCGCTGCGCATGGCGGTTGTTGCCGCGCAGATCGACCATGTGATGAACACCCGCAAGCGTGGCATTTCCGGCCAGATGGATGGCTGGAAGACCGTCGCCTTCGACGAGGAGCGCGTTGTCCACCTGGGCGATGAGCGGTTTTCCGTCACCGTCTCGGGCCCGCCCGGACATGCTTCGGTCACGTTCGAGGGTGCTGCTGCCTGCCACGTCGATTCCGGTTGGCGCCCGGGTGAACCTGTCTGGCGGGGCAGCATAGATGGCGTGGCACTCAGCCTCCAGGTGCGCCATGTCGCCAACGGTTTTGCGCTGGGCCATGCGGGAACTTACGCCACCGCCCGCGTCTTCACGCGGCGCGAGGCTGATCTGTTGGCCTTGATGCCCGCAAAGCTGGCCGCCGACACCGGCAAGTTCCTGCTTTGCCCGATGCCAGGCCTCGTGAAAGTCGTGCACGTGGTGGCAGGCCAGCAGGTCAAGGCAGGCGAGCCGCTGGCCATGGTCGAGGCCATGAAAATGGAAAACGTGCTGCTGGCCGAAAAAGACGTCACCATCGCCAAGGTCATGGCCAAGGAGGGCGACTCGCTGGCAGTGGACGCGGTCATCATGGAGTTTGCGGAGCCCGCAAAAGTCTGAACGGAGCGACCGGCCATGCCGCTCTATTTCGCTTATGGCGCCAACATGGATGTCGCGGCCATGGCAAGGCGGTGTCCGGGCTCGAAACCTGTCGGCGTGGCGCGCCTGCCACGGCACCGCTTCATCATCACCAGTGACGGCTATGCCTCGGTGGTGCGCGATCCGCGCGCGACGGTTCATGGCGTCTTGTGGGAGGCGAGCCTGGCCGACATCCGCACGCTCGACAAGTTCGAGGAGATCGACCGGGGGCTCTACATCAAGATCAGCCAGCCGGTGATTGCGGGCGCAGGCCCGCGCCGCGCGCTGATCTATGTCGGCAGCCGGTCAACGGAGGGCCGGCCACGCCCGGGCTATCTCGAAAGCGTGCTGACCAGCGCCAGGGCGTGGGCACTGCCGGAAGATTACCGCGCCGCCATGGCGAGGCATCTCGGCAAGCCATGGGTGGAATGCCAGACAGGTGCGGATTGGACGGATTCGGTTGCGCCAGCCGCCATGCCCAAGGTGCAAACGCGCGCCGAAATGCCGGTTTCGACCGTAGCTACGGTGGCTCGCGCCTCTGACGCCTGGAAGCGCAGCTAGCCGAGAAAGCGCGCGCCCAGCCTGACCACAAAGGTGATGGCGAAGGCGGCAATGATCGCCGTCACGATGAAATGGCGCGTCTTGCGATCTGGCAGCTGCTTCACAAGCCAGCGGCTGAGAAAACCGCGAAACAGGAAGCCGATGGCACCGATGACTGTCATGAAGGTCAGCATGGCGCGGCTCAGGCTCTGGCGTTCGAAGGCGCATGTGTCGGCACCTCAACAGGAGCGCCAGCCGCCTTCCAGGCGCCGAAGCCGCCTGCAACATGAGCGACTGGCGTGAGCCCCATATCCTGCGCAGCCTTGGCCGCCAGCGCCGAGCGCCAGCCACCGGCACAGAAGAAGACGAAGCGCCTGTCTTCCTGAAACACCGGCTTGGCATAGGGGCTTTCGGGGTCGATCCAGAATTCCAGCATGCCGCGCGGGCAATGGAAGGCACCGGGCATGCGGCCCTCGCGCTCCAGCTCGCGCGGATCGCGCAGATCGATGAAAGTCACATCCGGCTGGCCGATCATGCGCGAGGCTTCAGCCACGGACAGCGTCTCGATCTGGCTTTCGGCCTCCGCCAGCAGAGCCTTGTAGCCCTTGGTGATGGTCTGTGGCATGGCAAGGCCTCCCTGCGCCGGTTCTGTGCGACACAGGCCGCGCGTGTCCATAGCTTGCACAGGCAGACCAGAGCTGCAACGTTTGCCGAATGACGGAGTGTTGACCCTTGGCTGGCTTCACCTGGTTGGACCTGATGGCCTTTGGCTTCTTTTTCGCGGCCTGGCTGGGCTATCATCTGGCAGTCGAGAAGGGGCCGCATGCCGCGCGCAGCCTCAATGCCCTGATGAATGAGCGCCGGCGCCTCTGGGTGCGGCAGGCCATGCAGCGCGACAACCGCATCATCGACACGCAGGTGATGACGGGCCTGCTCAATGGCACGGGTTTCTTCGCCTCCACGGCACTGCTGGCCGTGGGCGGCTCGCTGGCCCTTCTGCAATCCACCGATGCCGTGCTGAAGGTGTTCGAGGACCTGCCCATCGCGATGCCAACGACCCGTGCGGCCTGGGAAATGAAGGTGATCGGGCTGGCCGTGATCTTTTCCTACGGCTTCTTCAAGTTCGCCTGGAGCTATCGCCTGTTCAACTATTGCATGATCCTGCTCGGAGCGATCCCGCAGGTGCACAAGTCCGGCCTGATGACTGACGAGGCTGCATCGCGGCTGGCGGCCGATGAATGCGCCGAGATGAACATCGTGGCGGGCCGTCATTTCAACCGGGGCCAGCGCGCCTTCTTCTTCGGGCTCGCCTATCTCGGCTGGTTTCTCGGACCCTATGTGCTGATCGGCTTCACGGCGGCCGTGCTCGCAGTGATGTGGAACCGGCAGTTCCACTCCGATTCGATCCGCGCGCTGAAAGTGCCCGCGCCTTGACGAATCCGCCCGGGGACCGCAACCAGCCTGGCATGACCGAACAAGAGACCGATCCCGCCCGGCCCTTCGCCGCTTCGCCTGTGTCGCCGACGCTGATCGATGCGCTGGAGGCAACCATGCTGAGGCTCATTTCCGAGCGCGGGCCGGGCCGCACGATCTGCCCGTCCGAGGCCGCGCGCGCCGTGGGCGGCAGCAGCACGGATGGCTGGGCGCCGCTGATGCAGCCCGCGCGCAAGATCGCGATCCGCCTGATGAAGCAAGGCAAGCTCGTCATCACCCGCAAGGGCAGGGCGGTTGATCCCGATGACTTCCGTGGCGTCTATCGGCTTGGCCTGCCGCAGGACGGCTGACCACTTCCCTGAACTCCGGCGTCAGGGTGCCGGAAACAGCGTGTCGGTATAGCCAGCCCAGCGATAGGCCACGAGCCCGGCCCATTCCTTCAACGTGTCATCAGCCAGATCGAGCCCCATGGGTGCACGCAGGAACGGTCGGATGAAGTCGCCTGCCTCGCCGCTGGTGGTGTAGTCGACGGGATAAGGCTCGACCGGGCCAAAACCCGCCTTTCGGAACACGCCAACCGAGCGTGGCATGTGCCAGGCCGATGTCACCAACAGCCAGCGCTCGCCCGGCTTGGGCGCAACAAGAGCCGTGGTGAAAGCCGCATTTTCCCAGGTGTTGCGCGAGCGGTTTTCCAGCATCAGGCGCTCGGGTGCCAGCCCATTGCCGATGAAATAGGCCTTGGCAGCGTCAGATTCCGTGATCGTCACTTTTTTGATGAGATTGGTGCCGCCGCCGCTGAACACAATTCTAGCCTCAGGATGGCGACGGGACAGCTCCAGCGCCTTGGTCATGCGCGAAGCGGCACTGGTAAACCGCACATCGCCGCGCGCCAGCCCGATGCCGCCGCCCAGCACGATGATGCCATCAACCCGGCCACCGAGTTCGCCCTTTTGCGGAAAGCGATCTTCGAGCGGCCGCGCCAGAATGCGCGGCAGGGGGCTGAGCGCCAGCAACACAAGCCCGCAGGCGCAGCCCAGGCCCAGCCAGCGCGCCGGTCGCGCAAGGCGCGTGAACGACAAGAGCCCGGCCAGAACACCGCCCAGGATCATCGCGTTGATGGGCGAGGCCACCAGCCAGAAAAGCTTGGACAGTGTGAAGAACATCGGCGCAGGTCCCCTTGCTGGAGCAGACCTAGCGCAAACACCCTGTCAGAAAGATAACGGAGGGCAGGCGCTGTCAGGTCAGCGCACAATGCTCGGCGGCTGGTTGCGCTGGGGGCGTGCCGGCCCGGCATTGCGCTGGCGCAGGTCGCGCTCGATTTCGATGGCGCGATTGGCGACCTCGCGCAGCTCGCAGCCCGATTGCATGACGGCTGCGCGCGGCACAGGCTGCACCTCGCCGAAGAAGGCGCATTTCTGCGCGGTGTAGCTCTCCCAGGAACGTTGCAGCGCCACGAAGCGGCTGCGCGCCGCAGGCTGGAGCTGTTGCGCATAGCCAAGCTGGCCCGCATCCAGCCGCTCGCGCCAGATGGCCGCCTCGCGCCGGGCGCAACTCACCTCGGTGTCGCGGCGGTCCTGGCCCGTCGCTGCGCGGGCGCAGACGACAGCGACCGAGCCGACACAGGCCTGGGGGGTCGAAGGGCTTTCACGCAGGCAGTTGCCAATGCTGGCGCGGTCTTCCGCCGTGACGG
>JAYWHQ010000616.1:0-1972 GCA_043777655.1 Allobosea sp.
GAGCAGGCGATGATGGACAAGTCCATTGCGTCTGTGCAGGGCCTGATCGAAGCCTGCAAGACGGTCAATCCGGCTTTGAAATAAGATGCGGCGAGTGGCGAATAGCGAATAGACATCGCATCTGCCAACCATTCGCCACCCACCATTCGCCATACTCGATTTGCCTCCTTGGGAGCTACACATGAACATCCATGAATATCAGGGCAAAGCTGTCCTAAAGGAATTTGGTGCCCCGATCTCGGCCGGCTTTCCTGCCTTCACGGTTGCTGAGGCTGTCGAGGCTGCCAAGAAGCTGCCCGGCCCGCTTTATGTCGTGAAGAGCCAGATCCATGCGGGCGGTCGCGGCAAGGGCAAGTTCAAGGAACTGTCGGCCGATGCCAAGGGCGGTGTGCGGCTGGCAAAGTCCGTTGCCGAGGTCGAGGCCCATGCCAGGGAAATGCTCGGCAACACGCTGGTGACGATCCAGACCGGCCCCGCCGGCAAAGTCGTCAACCGGCTTTACATCGAGGACGGCTCCGACATCGAGAGTGAGTTCTATCTCTCGGCGCTGGTGGACCGCGTCACCTCGCGCATCTCCTTCGTGGTTTCGACCGAAGGCGGCATGAACATCGAGGACGTGGCGCATGACACGCCCGAAAAGATCGTGACCTTCTCGGTCGATCCCGCCACCGGCATCATGCCCCACCATGGCCGCAAGGTCGCCGATGTGCTGGGTCTGACGGGCGACACCGCCAAGCAGGCTGGAACGGTTCTGGCGCAGATCTTCACAGCCTTTGTCGCCAAGGACATGGAGATGCTGGAGATCAACCCGCTGATCGTGACCACCGGTGGCCAGGTGAAGTGTCTGGATGCCAAGGTCTCGTTCGATTCCAACGCGCTCTATCGCCACCCGGACATTCTGGCGCTGCGCGACGAGAGCGAAGAGGACCAGAAGGAAATCGACGCCTCGAAATACGACCTCGCCTATATCGCGCTGGATGGCACGATTGGCTGCATGGTCAATGGCGCGGGTCTGGCCATGGCAACCATGGACATCATCAAGCTCTATGGCGAGGCACCGGCCAACTTCCTCGACGTTGGTGGTGGCGCCACCAAAGAAAAGGTGACGGCCGCGTTCAAGATCATCACCGCTGATCCGCAGGTGAAGGGCATTCTGGTCAACATCTTCGGCGGCATCATGAAATGCGATGTCATTGCCGAGGGCGTGATCGCCGCTGTCAAGGATGTCGGCCTCACCGTGCCGCTGGTCGTGCGTCTGGAAGGCACCAATGTCGAGCTTGGCAAGAAGATCATCAACGAGAGCGGCCTGAATGTGATTTCGGCCGATGACCTTGACGATGCCGCCCAGAAAATTGTCGCTGCTGTGAAGAAGGCCTGAACCTGATGTCCATTCTCATCGACAAGAACACCAAGGTCATCTGCCAGGGCTTCACCGGCAAGCAGGGCACCTTCCATTCCGAAGCCGCCATCGCCTATGGCACCAAGATGGTCGGCGGCACCTCGCCCGGCAAGGGCGGCGCGCTGCACCTTGGCCTGCCCGTCTTCGACACGGTGGCTGAAGCCCGTGAAGTCACTGGTGCCACCGCCAGCGTGGTCTATGTGCCGCCGCCCGGCGCAGCCGATGCGATCTGCGAGGCCATCGATGCGGAAATCCCGCTGATCGTCTGCATCACCGAGGGCATTCCGGTGCTTGACATGGTGCGCGTCAAGCGCTCGCTGGTTGGCTCGAAGTCGCGCCTGATCGGGCCCAATTGCCCCGGCATCGTGACCGCGGGCGAAAGCAAGATCGGCATCATGCCGGCCAACATCTTCAAGCCGGGCTCTGTCGGCATCGTCTCGCGCTCCGGCACGCTGACCTATGAGGCGGTGTTCCAGACCACGCGCGAAGGCCTTGGCCAGACCACGGCTGTCGGCATTGGCGGCGATCCGGTCAAGGGCACCGAGTTCATCGACATGCTGGAAATGTTCCTGG
>JAYWHQ010000617.1:0-1971 GCA_043777655.1 Allobosea sp.
ACTGCGCGCTTGAAGTGTCAAAGCGCGACCAGGCGACGAAGGCGAGCCCGCAAGTGGCCAGCGTCGTGGCGAGCGCTGCCCAGCGCGCATTGGAATTGACCGCCTCTTCCGAGCCGCGCAACGCCAGAATGAATGCCGCGCCGGCCAGCGGCAGGACGAGAAGACCTGTGAGAATGCCAAATCCAAACATCATCTCACCCGCGCGCCAACAGATACCAGGTCACCATGGCCGCGACACCGATCAGCATCGCAAACGCATAGTGATAGACAAAGCCCGTTTGCAGCTTGACGACACGGTTCGTCGCATCAACCACACGGGCGGAAATGCCGTCGGGCCCGAGGCCGTCGATGATCATGCCGTCGCCCTTCTTCCACAGGAAGGTGCCAAGCCACTTGGCCGGACGGACGAAAAGCACATCGTACAGCTCATCGAAATACCACTTGTTGAGCAGGAACTTGTAGAGCAGCGGGTGCTGCGCCGCGATCTGGGCCGGCACATGCGGCTTGAGATGATAGCAATAGAATGCGCCGACAAACCCCAGCACCATGGCGACGAAGGGCGACCAGACGACCCATTTCGGCACCTCATGCATGGCATGCAGGATGTGGTTGTTCTTGCCGGTGAAGAGCGAGGCTTTCCAGAAGGTCTCGTAATTATGCCCGATGAAGGCTTCCTTGAAGGCGAAGCCCGCCGCCACAGCCCCGAGAGACAGCACAGCCAGCGGAATCAGCATCACCCATGGGCTTTCATGCGGCGTGTGGGCGCCATGACCGTGATCGCCATGACCGTGATCGTCTTTCTTGGCGTGGTCATCGTGAGCGTGCGCGACGGCAGCATGTACGTCATGGCCGTGGGCGGCGTGTCCATGCACATCATGGCCATGAGCCTCATGCCCCTGCCCCGCCCAACGCGGCTTGCCCTCGAACGTCATGAAATAAAGCCGCCATGAGTAAAACGACGTCATGCAGGCCGCCAGCACCAGCAGCACGAAGGCAAAGTCGGTGGCGAAGCCATGCTTGGCGGCAAAGGCGCTCTCGATGATCGCATCCTTGGAGAAATAGCCGGCCAGGAACGGGAAGCCGGTCAGCGCCAGTGTGCCAATGGTCATGGCAGCGGCTGTCAGCGGGATGTGCTTGCGCAAGCCGCCCATGTTCCGCATGTCCTGCTCATGGTGCATCGCGTGGATGACAGAGCCAGCACCAAGAAACAGCAGCGCCTTGAAGAAGGCGTGCGTGAACAGATGGAAGATGCCGGCCGAATAGGCCCCCACGCCGAGCGCGACGAACATGTAGCCCAGCTGCGAGCAGGTCGAATAGGCGATGACGCGCTTGATGTCGTTCTGCACCAGACCGACAGTGGCGGCGAAGAAGGCCGTGATCGCACCGATCACCGTGACGAACAGCAACGCATTCGGCGCATATTCGAAGATCGGTGACAGGCGCGCGACCATGAACACGCCGGCGGTCACCATGGTCGCGGCATGGATCAACGCGGAAACGGGCGTGGGCCCTTCCATCGCATCCGGCAGCCAGGTGTGCAGCATGAACTGCGCTGACTTGCCCATGGCGCCCATGAAGAGCAGCAGGCAGGTCAGGGTGAGCGCGTTCCATTCATAACCAATGAACCGGAACGTCATGCCCGTGAATTCGCTGACACGTGGGAAGATCGAGTCGAACGCGACCGAGCCGAAGATCACGAAGACCAGGAAAATGCCGAGTGCATAGCCGAAATCGCCAACCCGGTTGACGACGAAGGCCTTGATTGCGGCGGCATTGGCGGCGGGTTTCTTGTACCAGAAGCCTATCAGCAGATAGGAGGCGAGGCCCACACCTTCCCAGCCGAAGAACATCTGCACGAGGTTGTCGGATGTCACCAGCATCAGCATGGCAAAGGTGAAAAGCGAGAGATAGGCGAAGAAGCGCGGGCGGTGCTCGTCCTCGTGCATGTAGCCAATGGAATAGACATGCACG
>JAYWHQ010000618.1:0-6579 GCA_043777655.1 Allobosea sp.
GTGACTGGCAACACGCACCGCGCCGAGATCTGCATCGACAAGCTCTATTCACCCGATGGCCCGACAGGGCGGCTTGGCCTCGTCGAGTTCCGCGCCTTCGAGATGCCGCCCGATGCGCGCATGTCGCTGGCGCAGCAGTTGCTGATCCGCGCGCTCGTCGCCTGGTTCTGGCGCACGCCGCAGGAGGGCTCCTTTGTGCGCTGGGGCACCAGCCTGCATGACCGGTTCATGCTGCCGGCCTATGTGGCGCAGGATTTCCGCGAGGTGCTCGCTGATCTGGCGCAGGCGGGCTATGTGTTCGATCCGGTCTGGTTCGAGGCGCAGCAGGAGTTCCGCTTTCCGTTTTATGGCGAAGTCCACCATGGCGGCGTCAAGCTCGAGCTGCGGGCCGCACTGGAGCCATGGCATGTGATGGGCGAAGAGGGCGCGATCGGCGGCACGGTGCGCTATGTCGATTCCTCCGTCGAGCGCTTGCAGGTGATGGCCACCGGGCTGGTGCCGGGCCGCCATGTCATCACCTGCAACGGGCGCCGCCTGCCAATGACGGCCACAGGCCACAATGGCGAGAGCGTCGCGGGCTTGCGCTTCAAGGCCTGGCAGCCGCGCTCGGGTCTGCACCCGCAGATCGAGGTCGATGCGCCGCTGACCTTCGACATTCTCGACACCTGGAATGGCCGCTCGCTGGGCGGCTGCACCTATCATGTCGCCCATCCTGGCGGGCGCAACTACGAGACCCTGCCGGTCAACACCTATGAGGCGGAGGCGCGGCGATTGTCGCGCTTCGAGCCCTTTGGTCACACGGCTGGCATGATGGCTGTGCCGGCAGACGAGCGTCATGGCGATTTTCCGCTGACGCTCGATTTGCGCCGTCCACGCGGGCTTTAAACTCACATGCCGCAGCAGCAACGCCAGCTTTCCAGTGAGGGGCTCAGCGAGCGGCGCGCGCAGATTCTGGCGCGCTACCAGCCATTGGCAGGTGCCTATGACGAGTTGCTGACGCCAGATGGCGAGGTCAGGCCCGGCTGGTCGCGTTTCATCGATGCCTGGTGCGGCCTTTCGCCAGATGAGCTGACCGCCCGCTTCGGTATTGCCGACAGGCATGTGCGCGATGCCGGCGTGTCCTACCGCGTCCATGGGGATGCGCTTGATCCTCTCGGAGGCACAGAACGCGCCTGGCCGCTTAGCCAGGTGCCGCTTGTCCTCAACGGGCAGGAATGGGCGCAGATCGCGGCTGGCGTGGTGCAGCGCGCGACGCTGGCCGAGCGCCTCATCGGTGACATTTACGGACCAGGCCAGCTGTTCGCTGATGGCATCCTGCCGGGCACCGTCATCTCTGGCAGCAGCGACTATTTGCGCCCGCTCCATGACGTCGCTGTGCCGGGAGGGCGGCATCTGAGCATCTATGCCGCCGATCTGGGTCGCGGTCCTGATGGCAAGTGGTGGGTGCTGGGCGACAGGACACAAGCCCCATCCGGCTCGGGCTATGCGCTGGAGAACCGGCTGGCGCTGGCGCGCGCCTTCCCTGACCTGCATCGCGGGCTGAATGTCGAGCGGCTGGCCCCGTTCTTCCAGAGCTTCCGGGCGGGGCTGGTCGCGGGTGCCGTCCGCTCCGATCCGCGCATCTGTCTGCTCACGCCGGGCCCCTTGAGCGAGAGCTATTTCGAGCAGGCCTATCTGGCGCGCTATCTCGGCTTCATGCTGGTCGAGGGCGCCGACCTCGTCATGCGCGATGACAAGCTGCATGTGCGCACCATTGCGGGGCTGAAGCGGGCCGATGTTGTCTGGCGGCGCGTCGATGGCGATTTTCTGGACCCGCTTGAGCTGAATGCCATGTCGGCGCTGGGCGTTCCTGGCCTGCTCCAGGGCATGCGCAAAGGCACGATCGTTGTGGCCAACAGTCCCGGCTCTGGCGTCATCGAGTCGCGCGCGCTGATGAGCTTCATGCCGGCTCTCGCCAAGCGCCTGCTGGGCGAAGAGCTGCTCTTGCCCAACACCGCCACATGGTGGTGCGGCCAGCAGGCAGCGCGTGACACGGTGCTGGAGCGCCTCGACGAAATGTCGGTGGCCGCCGCCTTCCATTCGTCAGACGTCGCGCAGGCCTATCACGAGCCGATTCTGGCCGCCGATATGGATGGCGATGCGCGCGCCAAGTTGGCACGGCAGATCAGAGAAGACGGGCTCCATCTTGTCGGGCAGGAGGTGGTGAAGCTCTCCACCATGCCTGTCTGGCAAGATGGCGTTCTGCAGGCACGGCCCTTCACCCTGCGCGTCTTTGCCACGGCAACCCCGGAGGGTTGGCAGGTCATGCCCGGCGGCTTCTGCCGGATTTCCGGGCGGCTCGATGCGCGCGCGGTTTCGATGGGCGAAGGCGTGCGTTCGGCCGATGTCTGGGTCACATCGGACAGGCCAGTGGCGCCCGTGACGCTGCTGCCCTCGGCTGACCAGCCCGTTATCCGCCGCATTTTCGGCAACCTGCCCAGCCGGGCTGCTGACAACATGTTCTGGCTCGGGCGCTATGTCGAGCGGGCAGAGATGACGCTTCGGCTGGTGCGCAGCCTGATCGGGCGCCTGATCGATGCCGATGCATTGTCAAAGGGCCACGCTGAGGCACTGGGCCGCATTGGCGGCTTGCTGGTCGCATGGGGCTGCGCGCCTGCCTCGCTGAAGGCCGATGGCGCGGCGCTGGCAACGGCAGCCCTGCATGACAGCGCGCATCACGGCTCTGCGGCTGCTTCCGTGCGTGAGGCGCGGCGCACGGCCTCGGTTATTCGCGAGCGGCTTTCAGTCGATGCGTGGCGTCTGTTTGGCGACTTGCAGCGCCAGCTGGACCGGATGGAGATCCACACCGCCAGCGAGGGTGAGGCTTTCGAGACAGCGGATCGTGCCTTGCGCATCCTTGCCGCCTTTTCGGGTCTCTCGCAGGAGAACATGACGCGCGGCGCCGGCTGGCGCTTTCTTGATCTTGGCCGCCGTATCGAGCGCGGCATCAGCACGTGCCGCGTCATGCGCCATTTCACCGATCCGGCAGGTCCGGCCGAATGCCTCGATGTGCTGCTCGACCTGACAGATTCGCAGATCACCTACCGCTCGCGCTACCTCGTGGGGCTTGCAGCAGGGCCGGTGGCTGACCTCGTCATGCTGGACCCTTACAATCCCCGCTCCGTCGCCTTCCAGGTTGATCGTATCGAGCGTGAGGTGCGCACTCTGCCGAGCTTGCGCGACGATGGCATGCCGGAAGAACCAGGCCGCATTTCGCTGAAGCTTGCCGCCGATTTGCGCTCGGCCAGCGCCGGGCAAATCGACAAGGCAAGAATCCTTGCGACTGAGCAGGAACTGATGGCGATCTCGAATGCGATTGCCAGCCGTTATTTCCTGCAGAGCACCTCCGCACCGCAGGACCGCATGGCGGGGTTGGCGTGATGGCAGAACGCGCGTGATCTACGACATTCGCTATCTGACGACCTATAGCTACCAGTCGCCCGTGCCCATGGCGCGCTGCATGCTGCGCATGTTGCCGCGCCATGATGATGGCCAGCGTGTGCTGTCGTCGCGGCTTGATGTCCTGCCGGAGCCTGCCCAGCGGCAGGATGCCATCTGTTTTTTCGGCAACCGCACGACAATGCTTACCATCGACAAGCCGCACAGGTTGCTGAAGCTGGAAATGCGGGCCCGTGTCGATGTGCGCCGCCAGAATGCGCCTTTTGCAGCGCTGACTCCGCACTGGGAAGACGTGCACGCGACAGCCTCGGCCCTGCCCGGCCTGGACGCGCAGGCGCCCGCGCATTTCCTTTTCCCGAGCCGATTGGTGCGGCCATCCAACGCCATAACAGCATTCGCGCGCGATGCTTTCAGGCCTGAGCGCCCCATCCTCGAAGGTGCTCTGGAACTGATGGCGCGCATCCATGAGCGCTTCACCTATGATCCCGACGCCACGGCGATCTCGACGCCGCTGGAGCAGGCCTTCGAAGAGCGCCGTGGCGTCTGTCAGGATTTTGCCCATGTGATGATTGCCGGCTTTCGTGGGCTCGGTCTGCCGGCCGCCTATGTCAGTGGCTTTATCCGCACCATTCCGCCGAAAGGACAGGCGCGACTTGCCGGCGCAGATGCCACTCATGCCTGGGTCAGTCTCTGGTGCGGCTCCGAGTTTGGCTGGATCGGTCTTGATCCGACCAACAACATGACCATCGGCGATGACCATATCGTGGTGGCCAATGGCCGCGACTATGCCGATGTCGCACCGCTCGATGGCGTGATCGTCGGCCCCGGCCAGCAGAAGCTGAAGGTGGAAGTGGACGTGATCCCGGTCAGCTGAGGCCGCGTTTCGAGCCGCCGTTCAGACCTTCCGGAATGTGTCGGCATAGGTCTCGCGCAGCACGTTTTTCTGGACCTTGCCCATGGTGTTGCGCGGCAGTTCCGGCACCAGGAAAATGCGCTTGGGCTGCTTGAATTTGGCCAGCTTCGCATTCAGCGCCTCGATGATGGCAGCCTCCGTGATGCTGCCGGGCCTTGCCACCACGACAGCCGCCACGCCCTCGCCGAAATCGGCATGGGCCAGGCCGATCACCGCGCTCTCGATGACGCCTTCGAGTGCGTCGATCTCGGTTTCGATTTCCTTCGGGTAGACATTGTAGCCACCGGTGATGATGAGGTCCTTGCCGCGCCCCAGAATATGGACATATCCGCGCGCGTCGACCTTGCCGAGATCGCCCGTGATGAAGAAGCCATCAGGACGGAACTCCTCCTTCGTCTTCTCGGGGTTGCGCCAATACCCTTTGAAGACATTCGGGCCCTTCACCTCGATCATGCCGATTTCTTCGTGGCCAAGCACCGCGCCGGTTTCCGGGTTCGTCACGCGCAGGTCCACATCTGGCAGCGGCAGGCCCACTGTCCCCGCGATCCGGTCGCCATCATAGGGGTTGGAAGTGTTCATATTGGTTTCGGTCATGCCATAGCGCTCGAGAATGGCGTGGCCGGTACGGGCCTGCCAGTCGCGATGCGTGTCGGCCAGAAGCGGTGCTGAACCCGAAACAAAAAGGCGCATATGGGCGGTTGCCGCGCGCGTCAGCCGCTCATCCTGCAGCAGGCGGACATAGAATGTGGGCACGCCCATCATCGTGGTCGCACGCGGCATCAGGCGCATCATCTCGGCAGGATCGAACTTCGGCAGGAAAAGCATCGAGCCGCCCGCAAACAGCATGACATTCGTTGCGACGAACAGGCCATGCGTATGGAAGATCGGCAGCGCATGCAGCAGGACATCGTTCGAGGTGAAGCGCCAGAGCTGGCGCAGGGTCTCGGCATTTGAAGCGAGGTTCGCCTGGCTCAGCATCGCACCCTTGGAGCGGCCCGTGGTGCCGGAGGTGTAGAGGATCGCGGCCAGATCATCGGGTTCACGCGCCACATCGTCGAAATCGGCGGGCTGGCTCGCAGCCTTGTCGATGAGGCTGCCCTGCCCCGTGGCATCCAAGGTCTCGACCCTGGCGCCGCCGGCAATGCCTGACATGCCACCCTGCCGCGCCGGATCGCAGACCACCAGCGCAGGCTCGGCATCGCCAATGAAATAGGCCAGCTCCGACAGGGTGTAAGCGCTGTTCAGCGGCAGATAGACGGCACCTGCCCGAACGCAGGCGAGATAAAGCACCAGCGCGTTGACCGATTTCTCGACCTGCACCGCCACCCGGTCACCGGGTTTCACACCGCCAACGACCAGCATATGGGCGAGTTGCGCCGAACGGGCGAGCAGCGCGCCATAGCTCAGCACCATGCCATCCGGCGTCTCGATGAAAGGCTTGTCCAGCCCCGGCATGCGGTCCCGGATGGTTGGCAAAATGAGACGGGGTGCAGCTGTCATGGTCTGGCTCTTGGGCTTGGCTCTTGGGCTTGGCTTTTGGGTTTGGCTTTTGCGCCCGGAACAGGGTTTCTACTCGATGACGATGCGGGGCGCGGCGCGCCTTTGGCCACCTTCGAGTGTGGCGCGCACCTGGCTCGCGATGGCGATGTAGGCTTTGGCGATGGCGGAATCCGGATCAGAAGCGACGATCGGTCGCCCGCCATCCGAGGTTTCGCGGATGGGCATGGCGAGCGGGATTTCGCCCAAGAAAGGCACGTCTTGCCGTTCTGCCTCGTGACGCGCGCCGCCATGGGAAAAGATATCGGAGCGATGGCCGCATTCCGGGCACAGGAAATAGCTCATGTTCTCGACGATGCCGAGAATCGGCACCTCGACTTTGCGGAACATCGCGACACCCCGGCGCGCATCCAGCAGCGCCAGATCCTGTGGCGTGGACACGATGACCGCGCCGGCCAGCGGCGTCTGCTGCGCCATGGTCAGTTGCGCATCGCCGGTGCCGGGCGGCATGTCCACGATCAGCGCGTCGAGCGGCCCCCAGGCGATGTCGCGCAGCATTTGCGTGATCGCCGACGCCACCATCGGCCCGCGCCAGACCAGCGCCTTATCAGCATCGACCACGAACCCGATCGACATTACCTTGCAGCCATAGGCTTCAAGCGGCGACAATGTGCGCCCGGCAATGACCGTTGGGCGCCCTTTGAGATTGAACAGCTTGGGCATCGACGGCC
>JAYWHQ010000619.1:0-1964 GCA_043777655.1 Allobosea sp.
CATCCTGCTCCTGACTCTGGCGATGAGCTACGAGGTGTTCTCGCGCTATCTCCTGCAGTCACCGACCGAGTGGGCCTTCGACGTCTCATATATTCTCTATGGTGCGCTTTTCGTGCTGGCAGGGCCTTATGCGCTGACACGCAACGCCCATGTGCGCGGCGATTTCGCCTATCGCAGCTGGTCGCCCACGACGCAGGCCCGGCTCGATCTGGTGCTGTATTTTCTCTTCTTCTTTCCCGGCATTCTGGCGCTCTGCTATGCCGGTTATGGCTTTGCCTCCTTTTCCTGGATGATTGGCGAGCATTCCTCGAATTCACCGAACGGCCCTCCAGTCTACCATTTCAAGTCGCTGATCCCACTGGTCGGCGGCTTCATGATCCTGCAAGGCCTGGCAGAGGTCGTGCGCTGCATCCAGTGCCTGCAGACCGGGCAATGGCCTGAGCGGCTGCACGATGTCGAAGAAACCGAGAAGCTCATCCTGGAACAGGCCGAGGCCGCTCAAAAGGGAACTGCGTGATGTTTGGCCTCTCCAATCCTGAGCTGGGCGTCCTGATGCTCGGCTGCTTCGTTGTCTTCATCATGCTGGGCTTCCCGATTGCTTTCACACTGATGGCTCTGGGCATCGGCTTTGGCTACCTCGCCATGGGCGACACGGTGTTTCAGCTTGTGGTCCAGCGCACCTATTCGGTGATGGCGAATGACGTGCTGGTCTCCATCCCGCTCTTCGTTTTCATGGGCTACATCATCGAGCGAGCGAACATTCTCGATCGCCTTTTCAATGCCATCCAGCTTGCGATTGGCTGGATGCCCGGCTCTCTCGCTGTGGCCACGCTCGCGACCTGTGCCATCTTCGCAACCGCGACGGGCATCGTCGGCGCCGTGGTGACGCTGATGGGCCTGCTCGCGTTCCCGGCCATGTTGCGGGCTGGGTATGACACCAGGCTCTCGGCCGGCGTGGTCTGCGCGGGTGGTTGCCTTGGCATTCTCATTCCGCCTTCCGTCATGCTGATCCTGTATGGCGCGACCGCCGGCGTGTCGGTGCCCAAGCTCTATGCCGCGGCGCTCTTCCCTGGCCTGATGCTGGCAAGCTTCTACATGATCTATGTGGTGATCCGCTGCATGATGAACCCGTCACTTGCGCCACGCCTGCCGGAAGCAGAACGCGAGGTTCTCGGTTTCGACTTCGAGAAAGACAAGGGCTTCCTCGTCAAATACCTGATCGTCGCCGTGCTGGCCTTCCCGGCGATCTATTTCGGCGTGCTCTTCCTCGAATGGTTCCTGAACACCTTCCGTGGCCTTTTCACCCCGGCCAATGCGCGCGTTCGCCCCATCGATTACGACGTCCCCAATGTTGTCGGCTACATCGTGGCGGCTGGCGGTCTCGCTGGCCTGGTCATGCTGTTCCTGTTGGGAAAGAAGGTGTTTGTGGCGTTGGCGTCGAGCTTCTTCCCGCTGACGCTGCTCATCATGTCGGTGCTGGGTGCGATCTTCTTCGGCATCGCCACACCGACAGAGGCCGCCGCCATCGGCACGATGGGCGCGCTGCTACTGGCCGCTGCCTACCGCTCGCTCAGCTTCACCAAGCTGAAAGAGAGCGTGTTCCTCACTGGCCGCACCTCGGCCATGGTCTGCTGGCTTTTCGTGGGTTCGTTCATCTTCTCGTCGATCTTTGCCTATCTTGGCGGGCATGAGCCGATCCGCGCGCTGGTGGCCTGGGTCAATCCGTCGCCGACAGTGTTCCTAATCCTGACGCAGGCGATCATCTTCGTGCTCGGCTGGCCGCTGGAATGGACCGAGATCATCGTGATCTTCGTGCCGATCTTCCTGCCGATGCTGCCGCACTTCGGCATCGACCCGATCCTCTTCGGCGTGCTCGTGGCGTTGAACCTGCAAACCGCCTTCCTGTCGCCACCGATGGCCATGTCGGCGTACTACCTGAAGGGCGTGAGCCCGCCGTCGCTGCT
>JAYWHQ010000620.1:0-1962 GCA_043777655.1 Allobosea sp.
TTGATCTCCGGGTTCTCCGATTTCATCATCTCGGCCAGATTGACCTTGGTCACACCGAGTTCCTCGGCCGTGACCATCGCGTAGTAGCTCCACTTCACCACGTCGAACCACTGGTCGTCATTGTGACGCACAGTCGGCCCCAATGGCTCCTTCGAGATGATCTCGGGCAGCACGATGTGGTCATCGGCATTGGCGAGCTTGAGACGCTCGGCGTAAAGGCCGGAGGAGTCGGTGGTGAAGGCATCGCAGCGGCCGGCATCATAGGCCTTCACCGTCTCGTCATTGGTGGCGAAGGCGACGACCTCATACTTCAGCTTGTTGGCACGGAAGAAATCCGCGAGATTCAGCTCGGTGGTCGTACCCTGCTGCGTGCAGATCGATGCGCCAGCCAGCTGGAGAGCGGAATTGATACCCAGCTTCTTGCGGACCATGAAGCCCTGACCGTCGTAATAGTTCACAGGGCCGAAGTTCAGGCCGAGAGAGGTGTCGCGCGACATCGTCCAGGTGGTGGTGCGCGACAGCATGTCGACCTCGCCGGCCTGCAGCGCGGTGAAGCGATCCTTGGCCGAAAGGGAAACGAACTTGATCTTGTTCGGGTCGTTGAAGATGGCGGCGGCAACTGCACGGCAAACATCCACATCCAGCCCGGTCCAGTTCCCCTGGGCGTCGGGAATGCTGAAACCAGCAAGGCCCGTGCCCACGCCGCAATTCAGCATGCCGCGGGTCTTGACCTGCGCCAGCGTGTTGGCACCCTGTGCCTGCGCTGCGCCAGCCGCGAACAAAGAAGCGCCTGCCAAAGCGGCAATTGCTGCAAAAGTCTTCATGTAACTCTCCCCATTTTTGACCAAAGATCCGGTTCACCCGGCTTTCTTTGCAAGGACCAGGCCAAAACGGCTGGGCCTTGGAAAAAAAGCGATCAGAGGCAGAAGGGGCGCTTCCGGTCAAGGAAGCGCCCCTAAGTCAACTTATCAAATCAACGCACCGGCGGGGCGTATTGCAGACCACCCTTGGTCCAGAGCGCATTCTGGCCACGGGCGATCTTCAAGCGCGAACCCATGCCGACATGGGTCTCGAAAGACTCGCCGTAATTGCCGACATGCTTGATGACCTGATAGGCCCAATCAGTCTTCAGGCCCAGCATTTCGCCGAACTTGCCTTCTGTGCCGAGCAGACGCTTGATTTCCGGGTTGGCGGATTTCAGCATCTCGTCAACATTGGCCTTGGTCACACCGAACTCTTCGGCATTGATCATGGCGAAGTGGACCCATTTCACAAGGTTGAACCAGGCCGCATCATTGTTGCGGGTCGAGGGCCCAAGCGGCTCCTTCGAGATGATCTCCGGCAGCACCATGTGATCGTCCGGCGCAGTCAGCTTCAGGCGCTCGGCGTAAAGGCCGGAGGCATCCGTGGTGAAGGCGTCGCAACGGCCGGCGTCATAAGCCTTGATCGTCTCATCCGACGAAGCGAAGGTCACGACTTCATACTTCAGCTTGTTGGCGCGGAAGAAGTCGGCCAAGTTCAGCTCGGTGGTGGTGCCCTGCTGGGTGCAGACAGAGGCGCCGTCAAGCTTGAGCGCCGAGGCCACATTCAGTTTCTTGCGGACCATGAAGCCCTGGCCGTCATAATAATTGACGCCAGTGAACATGATGCCGAGCGAAGCGTCGCGCGTCAGCGTCCAGGTCGAGTTGCGCACGAGCACGTCAACTTCGCCGGACTGAAGCGCAGTGAACCGATCCTTTGAGGAGAGCGGGATGAACTTCACCTTGCTCGGGTCGTTGAAGATGGCAGCCGAGATCGCACGGCAATAATCGACATCGAGGCCCGTCCAGTTGCCCTGGGCATCCGGCAGGCCGAAACCGGCCAGGCCCGTGTTCGAACCACAGTTCAGAACGCCGCGCGCCTTCACCTGATTGAGCGTCGACGGCGCCTGCGCCGAAACGGCGGTCGCTGCAACCGCCAGGC
>JAYWHQ010000621.1:0-1948 GCA_043777655.1 Allobosea sp.
TCTGGAACATGGCTCCGACATCTTCGCCCTGAAGCGGGCGGGCTTTGCCTATTCACGTGGCGCCAACCCGACAACGGCGGCGCTGGAGCGGCGCGTGGCGTCGCTGGAAGGCGGCACAGTCGCCATTGGCTGCGGTTCGGGTCAAGCGGCTCTGCTGATGATCCTGATGACGCTTTGCGCCACCGGCGATGAATATGTCAGCGCGACGCGTGTTTTTGGCGGCTCCATCGGGCTGATGAAGCGGTTGGAAAAACGCTATGGCGTGGTGCCGCGTTGGGCCGATCCGTTTGATCCGGCAAGCATTGCGGCGGCGATAACACCCGCGACGCGCGGTATTTTCGTTGAATCCATGATAAATCCATCAGGCGAGATCATTGATCTGCCAGCCATCGGCAAGATTGCGCAGCGGCACAACATTCCGCTGGTGGTGGACAACACCTTGGCGACGCCTGCCCTGCTGCGCCCGATTGAACATGGCGCCGACATCGTCTGGCATTCGGCCTCGAAATTCTTTGTCGGCAATGGCACGGCGATTGGCGGAGTGATTGTCGATGCCGGGCGCTTTGACTGGGCGGACGACACCCGCTTCCCGCTCATCAGCGAGCCTTGGGAAGATTATGATGACGTGGTGCTGCCCGACGTTCAGCCGCGCTCGGCCTTTGCCGCCGCCTGCCGCCTGATCGGCCTGCGCGAGCTGGGGCCCGGCCTCTCACCCACCAATGCCTTCCTGATCCTCACCGGCATCGAGACGCTGGCTCTGCGCATGGAGCGCCACAGCACCAATGCGCTTGGTGTGGCGCGCTATCTGGAAACGCATCAGGCGGTCGCGTCCGTGAGTTATCCGGGCCTGGCCAGCCACCCGCAGCACAACCTCGCACGCGCGCTCTGCCCGGACGGGCTGGGCTCGGTGTTTCAGGTCACGCTGAAGGGTGGTGAGGATGCGGCGCGCGCGGCGCTGTCGCGGCTGAAGCTGTTCTCGCATCTGGTCAATATCGGCGAGACCCGCTCGCTGGTGGCGCACCCGGAAACCACGACGCACCGCAACGCCTCACCGGAACTACGTGCGGCGCTGGGCATTGAAGGCGGCACATTGCGCCTGTCCATCGGGCTGGAGGACGAGGCTGATCTTCTGGCCGATCTGGCGCAGGCGCTGGGGTAAGCGACCATTCGCGCGTCATCCCGTGTGCAGTGCCTTGTGTCTCCTCCCCCTTTCTGGGGGAGGAGAAGCAAAAACTTCGCCTCACTGCAAATGGTCCCGTATCTGCACAGCGGCACTTCGTGCCGCAGCGCGCCCAGGATTCCGGGTTCTGTTCCGCTGCGCTGCACAGCCCCGGAAATCGACTTGGCCCCGCCTACTCCTGCATCACCCGCACCAGATGCACGACGCCCATGGCCAGCACGATGAAGGCGAAGGCCTGATGCGCCAGCCCCGCCCAGAGCGGCACGGCCAGCAGCAATGTCACCACGCCAAGCGCGCCTTGAGCGGTGATGAGCACAGCCAGCACCGTGGCGCGCCGCGCCATTCCTGATGCGGGAACGGTGCGCCGCATCGCCAGCGCATGCCAGAGCGCCAGCGCCAGCAACACATAGGCGCCGAGCCTGTGGTTGAACTGGACGAGTGCGACATTGTCGACGAAATTTTCCCAGAAAGGTGTCACTGCGAACAATGTCGATGCTGCCGGAACCAGCGCGCCATCCATCAGCGGCCAGGTGTTGAAGGTGAGGCCTGCTTTGGAGCCAGCGACCAGCCCGCCAAGCGCGATCTGGGCAAACAACAGCACCACAAGACCTACTGCGCCTGCCCTGCCCTGCCGCTGCGCATTGTCATTGGCGTGGCGTGGCGGCAGAAGCCACGTCGCCATCGCGATGACGGAAGCAAAAAACAGTGCGGCAAAGGTGAGGTGCAGCGTCAGCTTGACAGGCGCGACAGCCACCATGCCCGCCTGCA
>JAYWHQ010000622.1:0-1946 GCA_043777655.1 Allobosea sp.
TGTAGGCGAGCCACAGAAGATAAACGCCGCCAAAAATCTTGATCGTAAAAAGGGCCCACGCATAGCTGGCCACAATAGCTGACAGTCCGAATGCTGTGAGCAGGCCCCACGTGAACGAGCCTGCCGACACGCCCATGGCAAGCGCCATGCCTGAGGAGCGTCCGATGCTCATCGACGTCCCGATGACGGCCAGGATGTTGGGGCCCGGGCTCGCGATTGCGAGCAGAAATGCGGCGTATGAAAGAAGAATACCCGGAAGATAGAGACCAAAATCCTGCATGGTGGCGCACCTGTTTTTTGACTGTTCGCACTATGTTCTGTGTACGAACGCATTGCAATCGGAAACCGTGAGCCTAGTTTGTAAAGTGATCGGCGACAGCAAAGGTCATCGTCGATGAGCGCCCGTCCTGCTGGCGATTACCTTGCGGTGGTGACTTTTGCCCCTCGTGGTTCTTGGCTGACCGTCTGAAACTCCGGGTCGGCGTAATAGCGCAGTTTCTGGGCCATGATGGGGGCGGCCCCGGCCTTGAACAGGATGGCGAGGTCTGACGCCATGCGGCGCACTTCGTCCGGGGTGAGGAGCGCGCGGCGGGTCATGTGGGTGGCGGTCCCCTCGGAACGGTTGGTGCCTTGCCCGATCTCGCTCGGCCAGGTGGTGGAGTGTGAATCCGTCTCGTAGATCTCGGTCATGTCGCCAAGAGCGCGGGAAACCCATTCTGCGGTGTCGGTGTCATTGACGTTGAAGATCTGGATCAGACCGGCATTGGAGAGGAAGGTTCCGGAGCGGGCGCCATAGGCGGCGCGCAGCTGGTGGATGTCCTGCAAGATCGGCCAGAGCTGGATGCCATAGCCCGCCATCAGGCCGAAGGCCCGCTCAACTGCTTCGAGGCGACCCAGGGCCGCGAATTCGTCGAGCAGGAACAGAATGGGTGGCCGTGGCGCATCGGTCGCGCTGGTGGGTGTCCTTGCGATGGTGGTGAGCGCCTGGGCGATGATCAGGCGCAGCCATCTGGCATAGGCATCGAGGCGATCCGGCGGCAGCACCAGAAACACCGTGGCGGCCTCGTGCTTCAAATCGGCGAAATTGAAGTCCGACCGCGCCATGACGGTAGTCATGCGCGGGGAATCCAGAAAATGCGTGTGGCGTTGCGCCGAGGACAGCACACCGGCGGCTTCACGCTCCGATTTGGACATGTGCCGGTTGGCTGCGCGGGCGATCAAGCCGTTGGCGGCCTCGTTCGCCTGCATGGCCTGCAGCAGGTCGTAGAAGGCTTCCGGCGACATGGTGATCAGCTCGCGCAGGTGATTGAGGGTGCGCCTTGCCGGATCGTCATTCGTGGCGACGAGCAGGATCAGTCCCGTCAGAAGGGCCTTGGCTTCTTCGTTCCAGTGGGCGTCCTGGACCTGGTGCGGCGGATCGGCGACGAGGGCATCGGCCAATGTCGCGGCATCCTCGGCCACATCCATCGATTTGGCGTCGATGGCATCCATCGGATTGAAGGCGGAGGAGGGCAGGCCGGAGACGCCGAAGGGATCGAGGACATGCACCGGGCCGAAGCCTTGCCGGATGGCTGCCGTGATCCTCGCATTCTCTCCCTTGGGATCAACGCAGAGAGTGGCGCGGTTGGCCGTCAGCAGGTTCGGGATGATGGTGCCGACGCCCTTGCCGGAGCGGGTGGGCGCGATAGTGATCAGATGCGCCTCGCCATCATAACGCAGCATCGGCCATGGTTTGCGCAAGGCGCGGCCCACCAGAAGGCCGGTGCCGTTGGCTGGCAAGAGTGTGCATGCCTGCTTGTCGGTGGCGAAAGCGGCCGAGCCATGGGCATCGGATGATTTGCGGTGCATGCCTTCCCAGGTCCAGAAGAACACGAGCGCGGCCCCGGCGAACCCGCCGACCCAAATCAATATCCCGAGCAATGGATCATTCTGGGCACGCTGGCCGA
>JAYWHQ010000623.1:0-1943 GCA_043777655.1 Allobosea sp.
GCCTCCCCAATTGATGTCGGAAGACATGTCTGATGGCGGCTGCGGGGTCTGCTCTATCTGCGAGCCGCGAAGGCCGTTATAGTCGGCGGCCTGTGCGGCGCTGCCAGTCAGAGCCAGGACACCTGCAGATGCCAGACCTGAGGCAATGATGCCGACGGCGCGAAGACCTGAAGCGGACAAGGTACGCATGTCTCTCTCCCGGAGCAGGGACGCGACCCGACGCGACCATATGCAACGCTGCTCCGTCGCTATTCATGATCGAGTAACCCTAACGCCCGGTTAAAGCTGCAGAGGCGCTCTGCTGAACGAGGGCGTTCTGCGAAATCTGCACATACCGGCCACCGCTTTGCCGCATTGCCGCCCATCCGGCGACGCGCTAAATCGGCAGACATGACAACAGCCACTCTTCTGATCGCGCTCGCCCAACTCAACCCTGTCGTTGGCGATGTGGCTGGCAATGCCGACAAGTTGCGGGCTGCTCGCGCGCAAGCTGCAGCCATGGGCGCAGAGCTGGTGATGTTCCCGGAACTGTTCCTCTCGGCTTATCCGCCGGAAGATCTGGTGCTGAAGCCGGCCTTCCAGGATTCCTGCCGCAAAATGTGCGAGACGCTGGCGCGCGAGACGGCTGATGGCGGGCCCGGCGTTCTGGTTGGCCTGCCTTGGCTCGAGGATGGCAAGCTCTACAACGCCTATGTGCTGCTCGATGGTGGTGTCATCCAGTCGGTGCGCTTCAAGGTCGATCTGCCGAATTATGGCGTGTTCGACGAGAAGCGCGTCTTCACGCCAGGCCCCATGCCGGGCCCGGTGGTCTTCCGTGGCAAGGTGCGGCTCGGCCTGCCGATCTGCGAAGACATCTGGACCGACGAGGTGGTCGAGTGTCTGGCCGAAACGGGCGGCGAAATCCTGCTGGCGCCCAATGGCTCGCCCTATCGGCGGGGCGTCACGGATGAGCGCATGAACGTCGCCGTCGCCCGCGTTGCCGAGACCGGCCTGCCGCTGGTCTATCTCAATCAGGTGGGCGGACAGGACGAGTTGGTTTTTGAGGGCAGTTCCTTCGTGCTGAATGCAGGCGCGCAGATGGCGCATCAGCTGCCGGCCTTCCGCGAGGCGCTGGTGCTGACGCATTGGCAGCACGAAGCAGGTCGCTGGCATTGCGCCAAGGGCGAGTTGGCCGTGCCCGAAGAGGGTGACAAGGCGGATTACACCGCCTGCATGCTGGGCCTGCGGGATTATGTCGAGAAGAACCGCTTCCCCGGCGTGGTTCTGGGCCTGTCCGGCGGCATCGATTCGGCCATCTGTGCGGCGATGGCCGTGGATGCGCTGGGTGCAGACCGCGTGCGCTGCGTGATGATGCCCTACCGCTATACCGCGCAGGATTCGCTGGTGGATGCGGAAGGCTGCGCCAAGGCATTGGGCGTCAGCTACGAGGTGGTGCCGATTGCGCCTGTCGTCGAGGGCTTCACCGAAGCGCTAGCGGGGTTGTTTGCAGGCACCAAGCCCGGCATCACGGAAGAGAACCTGCAAAGCCGCGCGCGCGGCACCATCCTGATGTCGATCTCGAACAAGTTCGGGCCGATGGTGGTGACGACTGGCAACAAATCCGAGATGTCCTGCGGCTACGCCACGCTCTATGGCGACATGAATGGCGGCTACAACCCGATCAAGGACCTTTACAAGACCGAGGTGTTCCGCCTCTCGGGGCTGCGCAACCGCTGGAAGCCGGAAGGCGCGCTGGGGCCTGATGGCGAGGTCATTCCGGTCAACATCATCGTCAAGCCGCCGACAGCCGAGCTGCGCGAGAACCAGAAGGACCAGGACTCACTCCCGCCCTATGATGTGCTGGATGACATCCTCGCCTGCCTGATCGAGCACGAGATGCGGGTGGTCGAGATCGTGGCGCGCGGGCATGAGGACGAGACGGTGCGCAAGGTGGAGCGGCTGCA
>JAYWHQ010000624.1:0-6468 GCA_043777655.1 Allobosea sp.
AGTTCCAATGAACCGATCAAACCCGCCAATACAATGCCGACCAGGTTCGCAAACGCGCCGAGGTCACCAAGCGCGCCGGGATCCGCAAATGTGCCAGGATCAGCAAGTGCGCGAACAGTGACACTCAGCGCAGATACTCCGTCAGGCTCAGCCGCGAGAGGATGGAGGTGGTCTGGTAGCTCGCCTGCAACCGGGTCTGCAAGGTCAGGATCGAGCTGGCAACCTCTTCCACCGAAACATCCTCGATCTTGGCGTTCGCCGCCGTCAGATAGATCTTGGTGGCCGAGTGTCGCTCCTTGGCGTTCTTCATCGCGGTCTGGGCGGTCGCCAACTCCACCGCGATCTCGGAAGGCGCCTGCACGCCGTTCTGGAAGGACAGGTTCGAGCGGCCGCGCTGCGCCAGCGCCTCATAGCGGTCGCGCGCATTCACATCGGTGGCCGAGAAGGTTTCGGCGGCCAGCGCCGCAAACTGCGCCATGCCAACCCGGAAGGCCTGCTCGTTGGCGCGCGCACCGGTGCCCACCACCTGCGACGCATCGATCTGCAGCGGCGCGGTCGCACGCGGCGGGCTGGTGCCATGGTCACCCTGATACCAGATGACCGACGTGAGCAGCGTGCCGGTGGATGATGGCGGAGCCACCGCTGTCGCAAATCCGGGACCGGGAACGCGCAAGGGGCCCGTGGTCGGGGTGGCATTGAAGAAATTGGTGGTCGCGATGATGCTGGACGAGGCCGACAGCGAGGTCTGCGCCTCGCGCGTCATCGCCGCCGTCAGCGAGGCCTGCAGGTTGGCCGCGGTCGCCGCAGGCGTCGCGCCAATCGTGAAGGAGGTTTCGGCCGGACCGGGGCTGGTGGCGTTGCGCGCCTCCAGCGTGATCTCGGTCGTCGTGCCATCGAACAGGTTGAGCTTGATGCGCACCGTGTCGCCCTGATTCGGCGTGCCGACGACGCTGGCCGTGAGGTTGGCCGGGGGGCCCGCCGTGAAGGCTGTGGTGATCGCCGTTGTCGACGACACACCGCCCGCGATCTTGAAGCCGTAGGCCGGGTTCGTGGCTTCCTCGTCGAGCGTGACGTTGGTGCCGGCGCCGGCAACGACCAGGCGGCCAAGGCCGGAAACGCCGATATCCGCCAGCTTGCGCTCCGCGATCATGTCCTTGATGCCTGCGCGCCCGGCACCGTCGCCATTCATCATCAGGTCATAACTGACGACCGGTTTGGTGTCGGTTGTGCGACCGGAGAACATGTAGCGGCCTTCAATGTCGATGTTGAGCAGGTCAACCGACTGCTGCAGCTTCTCGGCAGAAAGCATCTGGCCAATGGTCTGGCCGCTGGCGGTCTGCACATAGCTGCCGGGGCGGATGTCGCCCTTGGCTTCCTGGGTCAGCTTGCTGAACCGCTCGACCGATTGCGACATCATGGTGATGCGCAGGTTGCCGCGCTCGATGCCGCTCTGCCAGCCATCGATCACCGAGACCTTGGCGTTGATGTCGAGGCTGATGCGCCGGTCGATGCCGAGCCCGCCATAGGATTCGGCCACCTTGCCGGTGGCCAGCTGGCGCTGCAGATTGTCGAGCTGCGCCCGGCTCGAGACGAACTGATCCGAAGTCTGGCGGGCGCGGTAGGATCCTGGGCGGAAACCATCAATGCTCATGGGTCAGTGCTCCCTTACACGCGCAACAGCAGGTCCATCATCTCCTTGACGGCAGAGATGACGCGGGCATTTGCGGCATAGGCTGTCTGCAACTCGACCAGGGATGACATTTCCTGATCGACATTCACGCCGGATTTCGCGGCAAAGCGGCTTTCGATGGAAGAAAGCGCGACCTGCTGGCCTTCATCGAGCCGGTTGGCGGCCTCGACATTCTGCCCCTGCGTCTGAACGATGCGCTGGGCAAAGTTGGCCACCGAGGCGGAATAGGCCGCGTCGCGACCGCCAATCCCGGTCGAGGGCGAAAAATCACGAACCGACTTGGTCAGCCGGTCGAAGATGAGCTGTGGACGGGTGGCGTCACCCTGCGCAGTTGCAGGCGCTGTGCCAAACACCACGAGGCTCGCGCGGTTGGCTGTGAGGCCCGGATTGACCACGATGCGGCCGGCAAAGCCCACCCGCTGCGACGAGCCTTCGAAAGAACCGGTATAGACCGCGTTGTTGCGCCCGCCATCGACGAAGAAGGGCAACTCTACAGGCGGCGTTGCGCCGCCATTGGTCAGCGTCGTGTTGCTGGGGCGCGCCGTCAGCCCGCGCACGTCGCGGGTGGCGCCTGCACCATCGTCCACGATCCGCAGCACCGAGCCGGTGTTCGAGACCGTGAAACCGGCGCCGACCGCCGTCTGGATCTGCGTCACGACCGACGCCATGCCAAGCGCGAAGTTGATGCCGATGACCGGGTTGTTGACATCTCCCGCTGCACTTGGCGGCAGCGGCAACGCCGTGGCGGAATCGACGCGCACGAAGGTGAACTTGCGCTGCGTGCCTGCGGGCGTGATCGTGTAGTCCAGCGTCAGCCGGTTGCCGGACTGGAGCGCGGCCGTGTCGACATCGAAGCCGGTGGCCGCGCCGACTGTTGCCGCAGTGCCTGCCACTTCCTGGTCGGACAGGGCGCTGGCCATCTGCGCTGCCAGCTCGTCCAGCTGCGACTGGGCCTGCACCAGGGTGGTGTCACGCAGCTCGACCCAGGCCGCGATCTCGCCCGAGCGGAACAGGCGCCCGGCGATCACATCGACAGAGCCGCCATTGCCATCCAGCGCGCTGATCGTGCCGACGCTGCGCAGGGTCGCACTGGCATTCCAGGTCGCTTCAGGGCCGAGAGCAGGACGGGCATCGAAGCTGAACTTCGTCGCCTGCTGGCCATCAAACAGCTGCATGCCGGACGTTGTCACCACCGAGACCGAACCATTGGCATCTTCGGTCGAGCGAATGTCGATAAAGCGCGAGAGATCGCCAAGGATACGATCGCGCTCGTCTTTCAGAGAGGCGGTTGTCTGGTCAGCCGGCGCATTGATGACGCGTGCATTGACCTGTTTCAGCGAGGTCAGCAGCGAATTGACCTCGTCGATGGCCTGATCGATTGCGCCTTCGGCCTGCGAGCGCAGGTCCTGAATGCCGGCACTCATGTCGTTCAGGCGCGAGGCCAGCTGTCCTGCCGTGTCCAGCACCGCCGAGCGGGTGGCATAGGAGGACGGGTCGCTCTTCAGGCTCTGGATCGAGTTGATGAAGCGGCTGAACGTGGCATCGAGCGCGGATGCACTGCCCGGTGCACCAAACATGCGGTCAACTGCAGACAAGGTGTCGGCTCGTGTCGAGGTATAGGCCGCGCCCGAGCTTTCCTGCCAGAGCTGGCGCTGCACGATCTTGTCCAGCATGCGCTGGACCGAACCGTTCCGCGCGCCGGTAACAAGGCCACCAGCTTCCTCCTCGACCGAATGAACGGTGCGGCGGACATAGCCGACCGAGTCGGAATTGGCGACGTTGCGCGAGACAACATCCAGCCCGGCCTGCGTTGTGCGCAAACCTGACAGTGCCGAACCCAGAACATTGCCAAGACCCATTTCACTCTCCTCGCGTCAGCGCTTTTCAGCGCTTACCGGATGATGCTCAGCACATCGCGCAGCATGTCCTGCGAGGTGCTGATGACGCGCGTGTTGGCCGAATAGGCCTGCTGTGTGACGATCATCTTCGAAAACTCGTCCGCGATGTCGGTGTTGGACTGCTCGACCGAGCCACCCACCAGCGCCGCATTGCCGGTGCCGACCAGCGGCAGGCCGGATTCCAGCGTCTGCTCGAAGGCTCCACCATCATTGCGCTTCAGGCTGTTGGCCGAATTGAAACGGGCAATCGAGAGCTGTGCCAGCGCGACAACCTGGCCGTTGGAGAAGTTGCCCACCACCTTGCCGTCGCCTGACACCGAAGTGCGTTCCAGCACGCCGGAGGAATAGCCATCCTGCCGGATCGAGTTCGCCTGAAGCTGGCCGTTGAGATCGGCAAACTGGGTCATGCCGTTGCCGCCTGTCGTCAGGTTCACGCCAGAGACGACAACGCTGTTGATGGTCACGGTCGGCAATGTGATCGTTGCAGCCGATGTCAGCTGGCCTGCTGTGTCGAAAGTGAAGCTGGTCGGGACACGGCGATAGGCCACCGTGGCGCCCGTCGCATTGGTGTTTTCGGCAACAAAAAGGCTCCAGGTATCGACACCGCCATTGGCCACGCTGTCTTCCTTGGCCCAGCGCAGCTGCAGGTTCGAGGCCTGGCCCAGATTGTCATAGACCGTGACCGAACCGCCAGGGATCGAGCGGTTGAAGAAGACGGGCAGATCGGAGCCGACCACCGTGTTGGTGACGACCGGGTTCGTGCCGAAGCCAGCCGCGTTCAGCAACTCGGAGTTCGGCACGAGCGGGTCGGAGTTGGACGTGGCCGGATAGGTCGGGATGTTGGCGCGATACTCGACCGAGGCCGTCTGCTTGGCCGGCAGCTGATCGTTGGTGATGCGGATGACGCCAGCCTGCGAACCGATCGGGTTGCCGCTGATCGGGTCAATGCTCAGGCCCTTCAGATAGTAGCCTGCGCCATTGACGAGAAAGCCGTTGGCATCGAAATCGAAATCGCCACGGCGGGTGTAGAGATCGGTGCCCTTGAATGTCGTCGAGGCGCCAACACCGCCCTGCTTTTCGGCAACGATGAAGAACCCGTCACCGTTGATCGCGATGTTGGTGTCGATCGAGGTGGCGGAGATGTCGCCCTGGATCGTGTTGGTCGAGCGGCTGGTGGACAGCACGGACCCTGCGAGCTCGCGGTTCAGCGGCGCATCGGGGATGAGATCGACAAAACTGGTATCGAGGCGCTTGAACCCCGTTGTCCGCGAATTGGCGATGTTGCCGGAGATGTTTTCCAGCGCATAGGACTGCGCCCGCATCCCTGAAACCGCCGTCGTCAGCGCACTGAAAACACCCATAACGCACCTCACCTGGTCAAATGCCGCCCGACGGGCAGCCGAAAATCCCAGAGTGCGTTGCAGATGCCGTGCCAGCACCTTGCCTGAATGATTTCAGCAGGTTGGATGGTAAACCAGCGGTGAATCACCCGCCAGACCGGCGACAATTGCTGTCCTCCCGGCAAGAATTGCCGGGCAGAAACGGCTTTGCGCGCTATTCGCCGGCTTTTGGGCCGCGCCAGCTGACAAGATCGCCCGCCACATCGGCAAGACCTGGTGCCTTCATGGCTTGGAAGGGCAGCGGACGGCAAAGCGCGATGGCGCTCAGGCCCACCCGCGCGGTCAGAAGCCCGTTCAGAACGCCCTCGCCCAGCTTGGCCGAGAGCCGCGCAGCCAGCCCTTGCCCCAGCACCTGCTGCAGAACGGCGTCTCCCGCTGCAATGCCGCCGGTGATCGCCAGATGGCCGACGACATTGCGCGCCAGCCGCCAGAGCCCGAGCGCTCCGGGACGCCCGCCATAAATGGCCGCAATACGCCGCAGCAGCCGCGCACAGGCCACGAGCACGAACAGCATGTCGACAATCGCGCGCGGGCTCACCGCCGTCACCACCGAAACCTGACGCGCGGCCTTGGCGATTTCGGCCTGCACCAGCGCATCAAGCGGCAACATCAGCTGGCGCTCAGCCACCGCCAGCACGTCGGACCCGGCAAAGAGCTGCGGCAGGCTGTCCTTCAGCGCAGCCCGCGCCTTGGCCGTCTCCGGTCGCCCGGCATAAAGCCGGTCCAGTTCGCCCGCCAGCGCCTTGGCCGTTGCCAGATCACTGCCAGCCAGCACTGTGCGCGCCTGCTCTTGCAGCCGCGCGATCCGGCGCTCCTGCAGGATGTCGCGGACAATACGGCCCAGCATGACCAGCAGCGCCACAAGCGCCAGCACAGCCAGTCCCAGAGCGACATAGCCCAGCGCCGGATATTCAGCCAGCAGCACGCGCACCGTCCGCTCGGCCCAGAGCCCTGCGGCCATCAGCATCAGGCCGGAGAGTGCGCCCACAAACAGCGTGCCCCAGCCAAAGCCGCGACGCCTGGGGAGCGCAGCACCCTCTTGCGACGAATCTGGCGTGGACGGAGAAATCGCCTCGGTTTCGGGCAGAACGGTCACGGCGCCGCGCTTGAACACCACGCCGTCCTCAAGCCCTGCTCCTTCAGCCCCATCGAGCCGGATCGCGCGCGGTTCCTTGCTCACATTGCTCTCTGTCATGCCAGCCGATCCCCGATCAGAAACTCAAGCGCGGAATCCAGACGGATTTGCGGCGCAGGCTGCGTGCGCCCACCTGCATCCGGCAGCAGCAGCGGCGGCCGGAACCGCGGGGCGCGCACTTTCCAGCGCGGCGCATTCCTGTCGAAGATCGCAGCTGGGTTCACAGGCAATTCGCCGGGAAAGATGGCGGCCTCGGACTTGCCATCAAACAGCTCCTTGCCGACGCTCTCGCCCGCTTCAGGCACGCCTGCGATGGCTGGTAGATCGTCCCGCCCCTGCTTGATG
>JAYWHQ010000625.1:0-1937 GCA_043777655.1 Allobosea sp.
ACCGCGCTCAGCATTTTCAACCCGGGGCAGATGGCGCTCATTCCCGCCAGGCGCGACAGCGGCGTCACTTTTGGTGCCATCGCCGGCTACAACATGATGTTTGGTGACGTCATGCTGGGCGCAGAAATCGACTACAATCGCGTGGGGCAGGACACCAAGGCTGGCACGTTCGAGCCACGCCAGGCTGGTCCCGAGCGCGTCATCACCGCCACGACACAGAACGCCCGCCTGAATGACTATTTCTCGGCGCGCATCCGCATGGGCTATGCGATGGGCAGCTTCATGCCCTTCGTCACGGGCGGTCTTGCCGTCGGTCGTTTTGACACCAACGTCTCGGCCTATGGTGACTACCAGTTCCAGAACCCGGCAGGCTCGGGGATCTACGCCAGCTACCTGAGCTATCCCAAGACGCTTGGTGGCCCGAAAAAGGATTCCTATGGCTATGGCATGAGCCTTGGTGGCGGTCTCGACATGGCTGTCACCGAGAACATCATCGTGCGCGGTGAGTATCTCTACACCCGCTTCAACAATGTCGATGGCATCACCGTTGGCATGAACACGGCGCGCGTGGCAGCTGCCGTGAAATTCTGACGGCCAGCAGACCGGTCAAACTCACGGGTCCAGTTCATGGGTCCAGTTCATGGGTCGCAGCCAGCCGGTTGCGGCCCTTTTCCGTGCAGACTGCCCTGAAATCTGCATGGCCTTGTGCGTGATGCATGTGGCTGAAACCGCCGCGAAGCTCGCCTTTTGGCGCCACGGGCCAGTCCCAGCTTGCGTCCGGCGCAGGAAGTGCCCGGCCATGCAGCAGATCGACGGTTTCTGTCACCACGCCCTCCGCGTCTTGCTCGTTGTAGGCGACATCGGTCAGCAGGCAGATACGTGCCTTGAAGCCCGCGCAATCAGCGAGATGCCAGTCGATCACGGCGCGACAGGGATCGGGAGGCAACAGCCTGGCGAGACCGGGCTGGCGTTCGATCAAATCGACCACCGGCAGAGGCAGCTGTGACAGCACGTTGGCTGAAATGACCAGATCAATACTGGTATCTTCCTGAAGATCGGCAAGCGGTGCGATACGCGCTATTGCGCGGCCATCCAGCAAGCGGCCAAGCCCGGTCAGTTCGCGGGTTTCCAGCACCACATTGCTGAACCTGCGAACGCGCAGCCGCAGCGGCAGCAGATGCACGGCATCGACCAGCATGACGCGCCTGAACGCAGCACACAACGCCTCAAGCGGCACATCACGCGCCAGCCCTGAGCCCAGCACGACCACTGTGTCGCGCCGTGCCAGCGCTGCCATCGCCTTGTGAACAACCGCATGGCATTGCGCCTCATGCGCGGCCCAATCCGCTTTGCGCCTGCGACCGCGCGACCAGAGCCGCACGCTGTCGCCCAGCAGGCCCATGCGCCGGATGGCGCGCGGCACTGGCGTTGTCAGCCAGATGGCAAACTCGGCCAGCACCGGCAGGCGGCTTATTCAGCCGCCTCAGCCTCCGGGCGCACCCGGCCCTGCCGCTCGCGCTTCACCAGTTCCGCCACAAGGAATGCCAGTTCCAGCGCCTGCTCGGCGTTGAGGCGCGGGTCGCAGAAGGTGTGATAACGGTCATTCAGGTCTGCATCGGTCAGCGCGCGTGCGCCGCCGGTGCATTCAGTGACATTCTTGCCTGTCATTTCGAGATGGATGCCACCGGCATAGGTGCCTTCGGCCTGGTGAACGGCGAAGAAGTTTTTCACCTCGCTGAGGATGAGGTCGAAGGGCCGCGTCTTGTAGCCAGAGGCCGCAGCAATCGTGTTGCCGTGCATCGGATCGCACGACCAGACCACCTCGCGACCCTCGCGCTTCACGGCGCGCACCAGCGCGGGCATGTGGTCGAACACCTTGCCGGCACCAAAACGCGCGATGAGCGTGATGCGACCGGCCTTGTTCTCGGGATCGAGAC
>JAYWHQ010000626.1:0-1931 GCA_043777655.1 Allobosea sp.
ATTGGGGGCAAGCGCAAACTCGATGCGGCCCGGCTCCAGCCGCACCAGCCGGATGTCGCGCTCGAGCGCCACTTTCAGCTGCACATCGCGGTGAAGCGAGGCGAGCGCGACGAGGTCAGCCAGGGTGTGGACCTGTGGGGCGGGCGCCGGCTGTGCGCGGGCGGCACTGGCTTGGGTTTCAGCCCAGGGCGGCGCATCGGCGCTGGCAGGCACGCTGTGCAGCGCCGGGCGGCTGGCCAGCGCAGCGCTGCCGCCGGAGCCAGATGGATAGGACGCGCGCGGCGACGGCAAGCTGGCCTGTGGCGAAGATGCAGGTGAAGCCGAGCCCTGTCCGGATGCCGAGCCCTGCCCAGGCCCTTCGCGCACGATGCGCATGGCCTCGTCCGGCGTCGGCAGGTCGGCCGCATGCGCAAGGCGCACCAGCACCATTTCGGCGGCCATCACCGGGCGGTCTGACAGCTTCACCTCCTGGATGCCCTTGAGCAGCATCTGCCAGGCGCGCGCCAGCACGCGGATGGAAAGCGTCTGCGCAAACTCGGCTCCACGCGTGCGCTCGACCTGCGTCAGCGCCGGGTCCTTGGCAGCCTCAGGCACCAGCTTGAGGCGGGTCACCAGATGCGAGAACTCGGCCAGATCATTCAGCACGGTGACAGGATCGGCCCCACCATCATACTGGCTGCGCAACTCGCCAAGCGCGCGCGCCAGATCGCCGCGCATCGCAGCTTCGAACAGGTCCACCACGCGGGCGCGATCTGCCAATCCAAGCATATCGCGCACGCTTTCCAGCGTGATCAGTCCATCGGCATGGGCAATGGCCTGATCGAGAATGGAAAGCGAGTCGCGCACCGAACCTTCAGCTGCCCGCGAAATGGCAGCCAAGGCCTCCTCATCAGCGCTCACATCCTCGGATTGGCAGATGCCCTTCAGATGGTTGACCAGCAGGCCTGCATCGACGCGGCGCAGATCGAAGCGCTGGCAGCGCGACAGCACGGTCACCGGCACCTTGCGAATTTCAGTGGTGGCAAAAATGAACTTGGCGTGCGGTGGCGGCTCTTCCAGCGTCTTCAGGAAAGCGTTGAAGGCGCCACCCGAGAGCATGTGCACCTCATCGATGATATAGACCTTGTAGCGCGCCGAGACCGGCGCATAACGCACGGCGTCATTGATCTGGCGGACATTGTCGACGCCATTGTTGGAGGCGGCATCGATCTCCATGATGTCGATATGGCGACCTTCGATGATCTGGTCGCAATGGATGCCGCGCTCTTTCAGATCGGTGGTCGGCCCGCCAGAGCCATCGGCACGCTGAAAATTGAGGCCACGAGCGAGAATGCGCGCCGTCGTCGTCTTGCCGACGCCGCGCACGCCGGTCAGCATCCAGGCCTGCGGAATGCGACCGGCGGCAAACGCGTTGGTCAGCGTGCGCACCATGGCGTCCTGGCCAATCAGATCACCGAAATGGGCGGGGCGGTATTTGCGCGCCAGCACGCGATAGGCGGCATTGCCGACACGAGGGGATGCGGGCTCCATCCCCGGAAACACAGGCCCATCATCGGGCGGCAAACCAGCGCTCTCGTCTGTCATCTGGTGCTCGCGCCCGGAAGGCTCCGGAAAAAGGCTCGCCGATGTCAAAAGGCGAGAGAGAAGTAGGAGGCTGGACGAAGACCCGCTCGGTCTCGTTAGGGCTGCTTCCTTCCGGATCTGACCCGGTTGGCGAGTGAAACGTCCCCCGCCAACCTCCCGGTTGCGTATATCGTTGATGAGGGCTCCAAGTGCAAGTGATCGTGTTTGGTCTGTTATCGACAGGTTGGTAAATTGGTTCGAAATACCTTGAAAATGTAATTTAATAATTACATCATATGTGATGAGGATCAGGCAGACTGAGACATTCCAGAAATGGGAGCGCAAGCTCAGGGATCAGAAAGCCAAAG
>JAYWHQ010000627.1:0-6435 GCA_043777655.1 Allobosea sp.
GGAATGCGATGGTTTTGCTCACTGTCGGTATCATTGGGCATCGGCCCAACCGGCTTCCGCCAGGAGCCGACAAAGCGATCGCAGCTGCCTTGTCCGATGTTCTCGGTGTTCTGGCGTCATGTGCCGGAGCCTCCCGGCAAGAACTCGACATCCGGGTGGCGACATCGCTGGCCGAGGGGGCGGACAGGCTTGGGGCGTGGTCCTGTCTGGCGCGCTCGGCAAAGCTCGTTGTCATCCTGCCATTTCCGGCAGCCGAGTTTGAAAAGGACTTCACGAGCACAGCATCCCTTGAAGAATTCAGATCGCTGCTGGCAGCAGCATCGTGGCTGGTCGAACTGCCCTGGGATGCGCATTCGACAGCCGTGCGGGCCGACGCCTATCGTCAGGCTTCAGTCTTGCTGCTCGACACCATCGACGTGCTTGTCGCCGTCTGGGACGGATTGCCGGCGCGGGGACAGGGTGGCACCGCCGAGACAATTGCCGACGCATGCAGCCGCAACATTCCAGTCATCGTGGTTGACGCCAAAGGCGTGGCACCGTTGCGACTGATCCGCTCCGGCTGCGACCGGATCCCTCTCAAAAATACCGTCGGATGATGCTTGTCGAAAGCAAGGCCGCAATCGCGCTTGCGGTGCAGGCAATGATCGACATCACAATTTGCCCCCTGCCGACCGAATAGCCCAGCCGCGCCCAGAGCCAGAGACCGAAAAGTCCGCCGACAAGCAGCACTGCAGCGTTGAGCGTGATGCCAAAGCCCATTTCTTCCATGATTGTGTCAGCCAGCCAGCCAGCAAAGATTGCAGCCGTGAAGGCCAGCGCCAGAACAATGGTCAGCTCGGTGCTGGTCAGCCCGGCCAGACCAAACGACATCAGGACTGTTCTCATGTGCACCCCGCGATTCAGCGGCCCCATCATTCTGCTTCATGAAGCGACTTACAAGTCACGCAAGGGGAGGCCTGTTCGGCATTGCTGTTTGTGCACTGCAAAATAATTCCTTGTGATGATGGCGCAATGCACAATAAATTGCCATCATCATCACCTGCATCCCGCGCGGTGCGCCAAATTTTGACCAGGAGCCTGTCATGTCGGACGAAACCATCGTGAAGCTTGCAGCCCCGTTGAAATCTGTGCCCATGGGCAAGCTGCCGCCGCTGGGTGTGGTGCCGGCCGAAATGACCGCCTGGGCCATCCGGCGCGAACGCCACGGCAAGCCGGACGTCTCGTTTCAGGTCGAGAGCCTCCCTGTCTGGAGTGTCGGCGAAGACGAGGTGCTGCTGCTCGTGATGGCTGGCGGCGTGAACTATAACGGCGTCTGGGCCGGCCTCGGACAGCCGATCTCGCCTTTCGACAGCCACAAGCAGCCATTTCACATTGCCGGTTCCGATGCCTCCGGCGTGGTCTGGGCCATTGGCTCCAAGGTGAAGCGCTGGAAGGTCGGCGACGAGGTCATCGTCCATTGCAACCAGGATGATGGCGATGACGAGGAGTGCAATGGCGGCGACCCTATGTTCTCGTCCAGCCAGCGCATCTGGGGCTATGAGACGCCGGACGGCGCCTTTGCGCAATTCTGCCGTGTGCAGTCACGCCAGCTTATGCCGAAGCCGAAGCACCTCACCTGGGAGGAGGCCGCCTGCTACACGCTGACGCTGGCCACCGCCTATCGCATGCTGTTTGGCCATGCACCGCACGCGATCAAGCCGGGCGACAATGTGCTGATCTGGGGTGCCTCCGGCGGGCTCGGCGTCTTCGGTGTGCAGCTTTGCGCGGCGTCCGGTGCCAATGCGATCGGCGTCATCTCGGACGAGACCAAGCGCGACTATGTGCTGGGGCTGGGTGCCAAGGGCGTGCTGAATCGCAAGGATTTCGATTGCTGGGGCCAGATGCCGACCGTCAATTCCGAGGCCTATGCCGCCTGGACGAAGGAAGCCCGCAAGTTTGGCAAGGCGATCTGGGACATCACGGGCAAGAAGGATGTCGACATCGTTTTCGAGCATCCGGGCGAGGCGACCTTCCCCGTTTCATGCCTGGTGGCCAAGCGCGGCGGCATGATCGTGTTCTGCGCCGGCACGACGGGGTTCAACATCACATTCGATGCCCGCTATGTCTGGATGCGGCAAAAGCGGGTTCAGGGCTCGCATTTCGCTCATCTGAAACAGGCAAGCGCCGCCAACCAGTTCGTCATCGACCGGCGCATCGACCCTTGCATGTCAACCGTGTTCCCCTGGGACAAGATCCCTGAGGCACACACGATGATGCTGGAAAACCGCCACCCGCCCGGCAACATGGCCGTTCTGGTCTGCAGCCCGCGGCCTGGCCTGCGCACGCTGGACGACGTGATCGAGGCGACGGGAAGCTAGCCGACTGCAGAAACCTCCATCGTCCTTGCGAGGAGCGAAGCGACGCGGCAATCCAGCGCTTTCTGCCGGATATCGATATGTCTTGCCGAAATACGCAGCAATTCGGTTTCAGCAAGAGCTGGATTGCTTCGGCTCGCGCCTCGCAATGACGTTTAAGAGGTCTTGTCTCTCACGCCTCGAGCAAGCGTCTTGCGATGACCTGCGCCTGAATTTCGGCGGCACCCTCGAAGATGTTGAGGATGCGGGCGTCACACAGCACGCGGCTCACCGGATATTCCAGCGCAAAACCGTTGCCGCCATGGATTTGCAGGGCATTGTCGGCAGCTGCCCAAGCGACGCGCGCGCCCAGCAGCTTGGCCATGCCGGCCTCGACATCGCAGCGCCGCTCGGCATCCTTTTCCCGTGCGGCAAAATAGGTCAGCTGACGGGTGATGAGGATTTCGGCCGCCATCATCGCGAGCTTGTCGGCGACGCGCGGGAAGGCGATCAGCTTCTTGCCGAATTGCACGCGCTCCTGCGCATAGCGCAGACCCAGATCGAAGGCCGCCTGCGCCACGCCAACGGCACGTGCGGCCGTCTGGATGCGGGCCGCCTCGAAGGTCTGCATCAGCTGCTTGAAGCCCTGACCCTCGACGCCGCCCAGCAGGTTGGCATGCGGCACCTCATAGCCATCGAAGGCCAGCTCGTATTCCTTCATGCCGCGATAGCCCAGCACTTCGATCTCGCCGCCGGTGAGGCCCTTGACCGGGAAGGGCTCGGCATCAGTGCCGCGCGCCTTCTCGCCCAGCAGGATCGACAGGCCCTTGTAGCCAGGCGCGTCAGGATCGGTGCGCACCAGCAGCGTCATCATGTCGGCGCGCACGGGGTGGGTGATCCAGGTCTTGTTGCCGGACACGCTCCAGACATCGCCCTCGCGGGTGGCGCGTGTGCGCAGCGAGGCCAGATCAGAGCCGGTGTTGGGCTCGGTGAAGACAGCCGTTGGCAGCACCTCGCCGGATGCGATCTTCGGCAGCCAATGCGCCTTCTGCTCCGGCGTGCCGCCACACAGGATCAGCTCTGCTGCGATCTCCGAGCGTGTGCCGAGCGAGCCGACGCCGATATAGCCGCGGGACAGCTCCTCGGACACCACGCACATCGCGACCTTCGACAGGCCAAGCCCGCCAAACTCTTCAGGGATTGTCAGGCCGAACACGCCCAGTTCCGCCATGCTCTCGATGACAGAGAGAGGGATGTAGTCATTCCTCAGGTGCCACTCATGCGCGTGCGGCTCGACCTGAGCGGCGCTGAAGCGGCGCATTTCACTGCGGATGGCTTCCAGCGTCTCGTCAAGGCCCGGGTCACCGATGCTGGAAAGACCACCGCCCTGCGCCACCAGTTCCGCCAGCCGCGCCCGGTTGGCAGCCGTGTTGCCCTCGCCAATCAGCCGTTCCACCTCTGGCGAGCGGCAGGCACCCTGCGCGCGGGCACTGAGTCCCAGATCGGACAGGCGCACAATCTCGCCCTGATTCATCGGAATGCCACCCAGAACCTGGGCCGCATATTCGCCAGCGCCGATCTTCAGCGCCAGATCCTCGGTCTCGCCATAGCGCCCTTCGGCGCTCAGGCGGCCACCATAGGCCTGCATCTCGCGAAAGGCGGTGACATAGGTGGCGAGCCAGGCCAAGCCATGGGCAGCGCGCTGTTCGGTGTCGAGCAATGCGGCGGAGACCTTGCCGCCCACGCTGACGCGCTGACGCAGGGCCGAGACAGCGTCGGTCAGCACCGCCTCAAAAGCGGGCAGCGCACCGGCGATCAACGTGATCGCGTTGGCGGCCGACGGCTGGAGAGTGGCATGGAGTGTCGCGGTTTGCGCTTTGGCAGCTTGGGCGTTCATGGCGTCACGTCTCCGGATGTGGCGTATTTGGTGCAGCGCAACATACGCCTCATGCGGGCAAATGCGAAATCCGCCTTTCGGGGGGTTCCGCTGCGGCGAAAGGCAGCGGACGGGACCGACTATTTGCGGCTGGCGAGCGCCACGCCCAGCACGGTGACAGCCATTCCCGCCATCTGCACCGGTGAAAGCTTCTCGCCAAAGAGCAGCCAGGCCTCGAGTGCCACTGTCGGCGGGATGAGATAGATCAGCGTTGCCATCCGCGAGACGGCACCACGCCGGATCATCAGCAGCATCAGCCCGATGGCGCCAAGCGACAGCGCAATCACCGACCAGCCAAGCACCAGCACCATGGTGGTGTTCCAGATAATCTGCATGGGTTCGAGCAGAAAGGCCACCGGCAGGGTGACCAGCAGCGCGCCGACATATTGCAGCGCTGTCGTGCTGCGCAGATCGACGCTGGCGAGATATTTCTTCTGGTAGAAACTGCCTGCGGTGACGCTGACCATGCCGACCATATTGACGATGATCGGCAGCGCGACGTTCCACAGCAGGGCTGGCTCCACGCTGGCGAGCTTGGGCTGCAACACCAGTCCGATGCCGAGGAAGCCAAGGAGAATGCCGCCCCAGCGCAATGGCGAGATGCGCTCGCCCAGAAGCCAGGGCGCAAGGAGGGCTGTCAGAATGGGCTGAAGTGCCGCAATCAGACCCGAGATGCCCGCAGGCAAGCCGTGGCGCACTGCCCACCAGACAGAACCGAGATAGATGGCGTGCAACAGCACGCCGGTCAGCAGCACATCAAACCAGCCGCGCGATGTTGTTGGCCAGGTCGCGCCGCTGAACACGCAAAAGCCGCCCACCAGGATGGCCGCGCAGGCAAAGCGCACCGACAGGAATGTCAGCGGATCGGCATAGGGCGCCGAATAGCCGGCCACCACCCAACCGGTGGACCAGATGAGCACGAAGACCAGCGGCATGGCGCGCAGGAGAAGGCTGGAACTTGGCATGGAGTCCGGACGGATTTTGCGCGAGGCGAAGACTGCTGATAGTCGCCGCAGGGGAGCCTGTCGCGTCTTTCAACGCAGGGGCGGCTTGCGTTGATGCACTGGCATGCCAATCTGGTGGTGGTGAACAGATGGGAACAACGGCCCTTGTCCAGCTACCTCCTTGCACCGGTCCGGGCTTTCGAGCGCTTTGTTGCCCATGATGGCTGGGCCATTGCCAGCCACATCGCGCTCTCCGTCCTGATGGCACTGTTCCCCTTCCTCATCATCCTGACCGCGCTTGGCGGCCTGTTCGGCTCGGCGGCGGCGGCAGACGAGGCCGCGCGCATTCTGCTGGAGGCCTGGCCCAAGGAAGTGGCCGAGCCCATCGCCCGCGAGGTGCGCTCGGTGCTGACGGGGATGCGCAGCGACGCGCTGACCTTTGGCGCCGTGCTCGCGCTGTATTTCGCCTCCAGCGGCGTCGAAAGCCTGCGGGTCGGGCTTAACCGCGCCTATGACGCCTATGAGTGGCGCGCCTGGTGGCACACGCGGCTGGAATCCATCGGCTATGTCATTGGCGGCGCACTGGTGATGCTGGCCTTTGCCTTTCTGGTGGTGCTCGGCCCGCTGCTCTGGCGCTGGGCGCTGGGCTGGGCCCCGCAACTGGCCCCACTGGGCTGGATGCTGGCCTTTCTGCGCATCGGCATAGCGACGCTGGTCATCATCGTGGCGCTGCTGGTGGCGCACCGGCTGATCCCGGCGCAGGCGCGCTCGCTCAACGTGCTCTGGCCCGGCATTCTGGTCACGCTGGTCTTCTGGCTGATGGGTGGCATCGGCTTCGGGCTGTATCTCGAGAGTTTCGCGGGCGCCTATGTCACCACCTATGCAGGCCTCGCCACCGCCATGATCGCGCTGGTGTTTCTCTACTGGCTGGCGGCGATCTTTCTCTATGGCGCTGAGCTGAATGCCGAGATCGAGGAGATCCGGCTGCGCCCGCCGCTGGTGTTGCCCGAAATGGAGCCGCCTGCGCCCTTGCCGCGCAAGCGGCGCTGGTTCTGAGATCGGATCACGCCGCCGGGCTTGACCTGACCGCCGGATTTGCCCTTGTGTCGCGCGATCATGCGCCCACCCAAAATCCTGTTTGCTGTCACGGAAGACTGGTTCTTCGCCTCGCATTTCCTGCCCATGGCGCGGGTGGCGCGGGAGATGGATTTCGAGGTCGTGG
>JAYWHQ010000628.1:0-1925 GCA_043777655.1 Allobosea sp.
GCCGTGGGCCTGACCGGCATGGGCTGGCAGGCGGCAGCACTCGTTTTCGCCGCGCTCGCCATGCTGGCTGTCATCTTGGGGCGCCGTCTGACGCGCCGCGCGAAAGATGAGCCTGACCCTGCAATGGATCTCAATGCGCCCGACCGCAACCTGATCGGGCGTGTTGTGCGCCTGGAGCGGGCGATCTCCGGCGGCCAGGGGCAGGTTCGCATCGACGACAGTCTCTGGCGTGTCTCGGGTGTGGATTTGCCCGAAGGTGCCGCCATCAGGATCACGCGCATGGAAGGCACGATGCTCTGGGTCGAGAAGGCCTGAACGAGACGACCGAAGGCAGAGCGGCTCAGGCGACACCAAGCCTGAGCAGGTCATGCACATGCACAAGCCCGACCGGGTGGCCTTGCGCGTCAACGACCACAAGCGCGGTGATCCGCAGCCGGTTGACCAGCTCCAGCGCCTCGACAGCAAGCGCATCAGGCAAGATGGTCCGCGGGTTCTTCGTCATCAAGTCTTGCGCGGTTAGTCCGGCGAAGCCCGAGATGGCGCGCCTGCGCAAATCACCATCAGTGACGATGCCAGCCAGTTTGCCATCAGCCGCACGAACCATCGCGCAACCAAAGCCCTTGGCGCTGATCTGGGCCACCACGACGTCCATCGTATCATCATGGCGCACCAGCGGCAGCGCATCACCCTGATGCATCATGCTGGCAACGCTCTTGAGCTGCGCGCCCAGCTTGCCGCCAGGGTGGAACACCAGAAAGTCCTGCCGCGAAAAGCCACGCGCTTCCAGCAGCGCCACGGCCAGCGCATCGCCCAGCGCCATCTGCATCGTGGTCGATGTGGTGGGGGCCAGCCCATTGGGACAAGCCTCCTCCGCCTTGGGCAGGGCAAGACAGATATCAGCCTCTCGGCCCAAAGCGCTGTCAGCATTCGCGGTCATGGCAATCAGCGTCACCCGGAAGCGCTTGGCATGGGCAACGAGCGCTGCAAGCTCGGCCGTCTCGCCAGACCAGGACAGGGCGATGATGACATCCTGCGGCTGCACCATGCCCAGATCGCCATGGCTGGCCTCGGCCGGGTGAACAAAATGGGCAGGCGTGCCTGTGGAGGCGAGCGTCGCCGCGATCTTGCGCCCGACATGGCCGGATTTGCCCATGCCCGAGACGATCACGCGCCCGGTCGCCTGCTCGATCGCGGCGACGGCCTGTTCAAACAGGGACCCGAGGCTGCCGGACAGAGCGGCATGGAGCGCATCAAGCCCGCTGCGCTCGACGGCGATGGCGCGCAGGCCCGCCGCGATGACAGATGTAGCGACGGGAGAGGGCGACACGTGAGCCATATGTGATGCTGAAACCCGTTGAACGTGAAAAGGCCGACGGCGCATCAGAATGCCCCGGATCGACGCGGTTTAGCACGGCTTTCGTTGCGCGTGCCACCCTGCCGGGCAAACGCATGGTTACCCGATCTTAACCATGTTGCTTTTAGCTCCATTAACCATGCGGTCGCGTGCGTCGCATTCGCTTGACTGGAGCCTCGGGTCGCCTCGTGTCTGTTTCCTGCAAAGGACTTGTCCTCGCCAGCGTCGCGACCGCAGCCTTGCTGCTGTCTGGCGTCGCGAATGATGCGCGGGCGCAAGGTGCAGCACCGTTGCGCGGCAGCAGCTCCAATGCGGCCTCTCCGCTCACAGGCGGACAAGTGGCGCAGCCCGTCACCACAACTTTCCCGCAAGGGGCGCAGTTGCCCGACTCGGTCAATGACCCGGCCAATCTCATCAAAGCGCAGGGCGGGAGCACATCGCCGCGCGCGCCATCTCGCGCCAGCCGGTCAGTTCGCTCAGCGCGCACCAAGGCAACCGTGCAGGTCTCGACGAGAGCGCCGCGCGCGCAGGTCACGACCCTGCCGCCGCCGTCTGATCGGGTGCTGGCACG
>JAYWHQ010000629.1:0-1920 GCA_043777655.1 Allobosea sp.
CTGGAAAAGGTCGATGGCGATCCGGTCAAGCTCGATTGGGAGGTGTTCAAGGACACGCTGATCGAACAGGCGGAACAAGGTGTCGATTACTTCACGATCCACGCCGGCGTGCGGCTTGCCTATGTTCCCCTCACGGCGGACAGGGTCACCGGCATCGTGTCGCGGGGTGGGTCGATCATGGCGCGCTGGTGCCTGGCGCATCACAAAGAGAGTTTCCTCTACGAGCGGTTTGGCGAAATCTGCGACATCATGCGCAAATACGATGTCACGTTTTCGCTCGGAGACGGCCTGCGGCCCGGCTCGATTGCCGATGCCAATGACAGGGCGCAATTTGCCGAACTTGAGACGCTGGGCGAATTGACACAGGTTGCATGGGCCAAGGGCTGCCAGGTGATGATCGAAGGCCCCGGCCATGTGCCGATGCACAAGATCAAGGAGAACATGGACAAGCAACTCAGGGAGTGCGGAGAGGCACCCTTCTACACGCTTGGGCCCCTGACCACGGATATCGCGCCGGGTTACGACCACATCACCTCCGGCATCGGCGCGGCTATGATCGGCTGGTTCGGCTGCGCCATGCTCTGCTATGTGACGCCCAAGGAACATCTCGGGCTGCCCAACCGCGAAGATGTCAAGACAGGCGTGATCACCTACAAGATCGCTGCCCATGCGGCTGACCTGGCAAAGGGACATCCGGCAGCGAAACTGAGGGATGATGCCCTGTCGCGCGCCCGCTTCTCGTTCCGCTGGGAGGATCAGTTCAACCTGAGCCTCGATCCGGACACCGCCAGGAGCTATCACGACGAAACCTTGCCGAAGGATGCCCACAAGGTCGCGCATTTCTGCTCGATGTGCGGGCCGAAATTCTGCTCCATGAAGATCACGCAGGATATTCGCGCCGAGGTCAGATTGCTCAATGCCGGCATGGAGGAGATGCAGGCCATCGAGGCCGGGATGGCCGAGAAGTCAAAGCAGTTCCAGGCATCCGGCAGCAAGCTCTACGTGCCGCCCGGCACATGATGGCGGACCGTGCGCCCATTGGCTCCTCCGGCTTGCCGGATGAGGTCCTCGCGATGCTGGCGCGGATCGCAGCCAGGCAGCCGAAAGTGCACTGCATCACCAACACGGTGGCGCAAAACCTGTCGGCAAACGTGCTGCTGGCCATCGGTGCGGAACCATCGATGGCCATGCATCCGGACGAAGTCGTGGCGATCACCTCGCAGGCCGATGCGTTGCTGATCAACCTGGGAACCTTCGACGAGCAGCGCGACGCTGCCATCACGAGATTGCTGCAGGTCCAGCACAATCTTCGCATGCCGGTCATTGTCGATCCGGTCATGGCGGACAGATCGCAGCTTCGCCTGGCACTGGCTGTCCGGCTTTCGGCATGGCCGCGCGTCATCATGAAGGGAAACCGGGCCGAGATGGCTGCGCTTGCGCCCTTGCTGCCGGGAAATCTGACACGGGTCACCACAGGCCCTGTCGATGAGATCACCGGCCTGTCCGGTACGAGGACTGTCGGCGCAGGCCATGCCATGATGGCCCGCGTCACCGGAACGGGGTGCGCAGCCGGTGCCATGATCGCAGCCTTTGCTGCTGTCGAGGACGATCCGGTTATGGCATCGGCCGCAGCACTGACATGCTTCGGCGCCGCCGCGCAGCAGGCCGCGGCCATGGCAGGCGGCACGGGCAGCTTTGCCGTGCACCTGCTCGACAGGCTGTCCCGGTTCTCGGACCTTGCAAGTGGAGGCGGACCTTGAAACTTGACCTCAGCTTGTATGGCATCCTCGATCCACAGATTGCCAACGGTCGGCCGCTCGCCGACCTGGCCGTTGCAGCGGTCAGGGGCGGGGCAACACTGCTCCAGTACAGGGCCAAGACAGCCGACACCCGCAGCATGATCGAGCAGGTTCGCGCCAT
>JAYWHQ010000630.1:0-1914 GCA_043777655.1 Allobosea sp.
CTTGCGAGGTGAACAACGGTGCGGCCTGCGCCCTGCAGCTCTTCCGACTTTGCGGCCAAGGACCCCAGGTCAATCTTGTTTTCACTCATCAGCAGCTTGTTGCCGAGCAGCACGGCCTTGCCGTCCACCGTGGCCTTCGCGCCCTTGCCCTCGATGTTTTCGAAGCCTGTAGCCTTCAGAGCTTTGATTTTCTCGGCCCGGCGCAGGATCGCCTGCGCGAGCGGGTGGTCCGATCCGGCCTCGACGCTGGCCGCAGCCGAGAGCAGCTGCTCCTCGGTGCTTCCCTTGGCCACGACAAGATCGACCACCTCGGGCTTCCCCATTGTCAGTGTGCCGGTCTTGTCAAAAATGATGACATCCAGTTTCGTCGCATCCTCGAGGGCTGAGGCGTTCTTGAACAGGATGCCGTTGGCGGCTCCGAGCCCCGTGCCGACCATGATCGCCATCGGCGTCGCGAGCCCGAGGGCGTCGGGGCAGGCGATGACCAGAACGGTGATGGCAAGGCTCAACGCGAACAGCACGGGCTGCCCGATCCACCAGAACCAAACCGCGAATGTCAGCAAACTGGTGCCGATGGCCGCGAGCACCAACCATTGCGCCGCGCGGTCCGCCAGAAGCTGGGCGGGCGCCTTCGAGTTCTGGGCTTCCTGCACCAGCTTGACGATCTGGGCGAGGGCCGTGTCCGCTCCCACTTTCGTGGCCTTGTATTGAAAGGTGCCGCTCTTGTTGATGGTTGCGCCAATCACCGAATCTCCGGTCTTCTTGGACTTCGCCATCGATTCGCCGGTGAGCATGGATTCATCGATCTGCGACGAGCCATCGAGAATCGTGCCATCGACGGGGATTTTGTTACCGGGGCGGATCACCACAGTGTCGCCAGCAACGATTTCGGCAGTGGAGACTTCGATCTCCTTACCGTCGCGCAGGACATTGGCCTTTGGCGGGGCCAGATCCATCAGGGCGCGGATTGCCTCGGACGCGCCCGCTCTGGCTCGCATCTCCAGCCAGTGGCCGAGCAGGATGAAGACCAGCAGAAGCGCCGAAGCCTCGTAAAACTGCGGGCCACCATAGAGAAATGTCGAGCCAACGCTGAACAGGTAGCCGGTGCCGACGCTCAGGACGATCAGCACCGCCATGTTGGCCACGCCGCTCCGCAATGCGCGCCAGGCCGCGACGATGAACGGCCAGACCGGATAAAGGATCGCGAAACTGGCCAGGACGAACAGCACGAGATCCAGTCGCAATCCGAACGGCGGCGACACCTTGATGGCGTCAATACCCATCGGCGACAGCGCGAATATCGGAATGCTGAAACCAAGCGCGATCCAGAAGCGATTGCGCATGTCGCGGACCATGTCCTGCATGTCCACGCCTGCCCCATGGCCCATTTCGTGGGCCATGGCAGTGGTTGCGCCGCCGCCTTGCGCCTTGTGGGCAGCATTCGCGGCGACTGGCCCGGCATCGGTGCTTGCGCCGTGCTTGTCATGGCTTGCGCTCGCGGCGGCCGGACTTACCGTCGAAACCGCCTTGGCTGCTGCTGCGCTCTTGTGCGCCTCATGGGCCTTGGTCGGCGACGGGTCACCGCCATGCGACGGTGGAGCGTCATGCGTGGCATGGTCGTCGCAGATGTGCTTGGGAACCGCCTCGCCCTTGCAATGATAGCCGCATTCCATGATGGCGGCCCGCAATGCCTTCAGACTTGTTTTTCCAGGATCGTAAGTGACCGTCGTCGAGCCCGTGACAGCGTTGACGGACACTTTGCCGACACCCGTCAGACGGCTGAGCTGTTTCTCGATGCCTTGGGCGCCCAAGACCGAAAGCAGGTCGCCAACTTCGAATGTGCTCGTCGTCATGATGTTTTCCCTCAAGCAGCTATTGTGGCCCTGCGTGTCAGGAGTGGCCGTCATGTTTGGG
>JAYWHQ010000631.1:0-6369 GCA_043777655.1 Allobosea sp.
ATTCTCGACGATATGGGAATCGATATTGTCGCGTTCGACGAACATCAACTGACCCTCGCCCGCGACGCCTTCCATCGCTTCGGCAAGGGGCGGCACCCGGCGGGCCTCAATTTTGGCGATTGTTTCGCTTATGCGCTGGCAGCCAGCCTGAAGGTGCCCTTGTTGTTCAAGGGTGATGATTTCAGCCAGACCGACATTCGCAGTGCCGTGCCAGCGCAAGGAGCAACGTGATGCCTGCAACCGATGCCCTGTTCCCCGGTTTTGCGCCGCGCTGGATTGATGGCCCTGTCGGCAAGATATTCGCCCGCGTTGGTGGCGAGGGGCCACCTCTGGTGCTGATCCATGGTTTTCCGCAAACCCATGTGATGTGGCACGAGATCGCGCCGCAACTGGCCAGAACCCATCAGGTCGTCTGCCTCGATCTGCGCGGCTATGGCTGGTCATCAGCGCCTCATGGCGATGGCGGAAAGGCGCTCTACAGCAAGCGGGCCATGGGCGAGGATGTGGTGGCGGCCATGGACGCGCTCGGCCATCTGCGCTTCGGCGTGGTGGGGCATGATCGCGGTGCGCGCGTTGCCTATCGTCTGGCGCTTGACCATCCAGGCCGTGTGGAGCGGCTGGCGCTGCTCGACATCATGCCGACGCTCTCGATGTGGGAGGGCATGAACGCCGCGCGTGCCCTGCAGGTCTACCACTGGACCTTCATGGCGCAGCCAGAACCCATGCCCGAAAACCTCATCAAGGCCGATCCTTCCCAGTGGCTGGATCACACCATCGGCAGCTGGACGCGGGCCCAGTCGATCAAGGCTTTCGCGCCAGCAGCACTTGCCGCCTACCGCCAGTCCTTCAACGATCCCGCACGCATTCATGCGGCTTGCGAGGATTACCGCGCGGGCGCGACCACTGATCTGGAGCATGATCGCGAGGACAGGGCCGCAGGAAAAGCCATCCTGTGCCCAACGCTCATTCTTTGGGGCGAGAACGGCATACCGGCCAAGGGCGCCAGCCCTCTCGCCATCTGGCGCGAAACCTTTGCGCCCAAGGCCGAAGGGCGCGGCATTGCCAGCGGGCATTTCCTGCCAGAGGAGAACCCGGCGGACACCTTGGCGGCACTCGCACCATTCCTGGCCGCATGAGCAACCTCGCCAGACCTGGGCAGGAGCCTGCCAGCCGTGGCACGCCCGAGATCGTCATTGCGCTGGGCGCGGGCGGCGCGCGCGGCCTGGCGCATCTGGTGGCGCTGGAAGCGCTGGACGATCTGGGTGTGAAACCTGCGCTCGTCACCGGTTCGTCGATTGGGGCGATCATGGGCGCAGCCTGGGCGGCCGGAATGCCCGCGCGAGCGCTGAAGGCCTACAGCCTTGCCCTGTTCAAGGATCGGGCGCGCGTCGTCAGCCGCCTGCTGGGTGCACGCGTCGGCAAGCTGGCAGACCTGTTCCAGCGCGGGCTCGGCAACCCGGTGCTGGTGGACGGCGAGCAGATCCTTGACCTGTTCTGGCCAGAGATTGTGCCGGACCGCTTTGAAGACCTGAAAATCCCCTTCGTCTCGATCGCGACCGACTATCACCTGCGCAGCGAGGTCGCGCTGGCTTCAGGCCCTCTCACGCCGGCGGTCGCAGCCTCCATGGCCATTCCCGGCCTCATCCGGCCTGTCACCATTGGTGGCCGTGTTCTGATCGATGGTGGTGCGGTCAATCCGCTGCCCTATGACCGGCTTTCGGCGCCACATCGCATCGTCATCGCGGTTGACGCCGGAGGTGCTGCCACCATCAGCGAAACCCGCGTGCCCGAACCGCTGGAGGCGATGTTCGGCGCCTCGCAAATCCTGATGGGTGCCATTGTCCAGCGCACCATCGAGCGCCATCCGCCGGACCTGTTGATCCGCCCGCCTGTCGAGGCCTTTGGCGGGCTGGACTTCTTCCGGGCAGCTGAGATTTTTGCTGCCTGCGACCCGATGAAAGACGACATCAAGCGGCGCTTGTCCGCTCTGATCGAGGCGAGACAGCTCAGCGGCGCGCCTTGAAGAAATCGCGCAGCAGAGTGGCCGCCTCCTGCTCGCCCAGCCCGCCATAGACCTCGGGCACATGATGGCAGGTGGGTGAAGCAAAGAGCCGGACGCCATTTTCGACTGCGCCGCCTTTGGGATCCGACGCGCCGAAATAGAGCCGCCGCAGCCGCGCAAACGAGATCGCTCCCACGCACATCGGGCAGGGCTCCAGCGTCACGTAGAGATCGCAGCCGATCAGCCGCTCGCTGCCGATGCGCGCTGCCGCCTGCCGGATCACCAGCATCTCGGCATGGGCGCTGGGGTCTTTCAGTTCCAGCGTGCGGTTGCCATCGGCGGCCAGCATCTCACTGTTGCGCATGATAACAGCACCCACCGGCACCTCGCCACGCGCCGCAGCCAGACGTGCCTGGGCAAAGGCCAGCTCCATCGGTGTTTCCGCCGGCTCATGCGCTCTCGGCAAAGGCTTGTCCTCCAAGGTCTTTTTCCTGCATTGGCGCTCGCAGCCGCGAAGGTGCTCTGATAGAAGGTCGGTCCACGAAGGAGCCGACCATGAGCGACGACGACAGAAACCAGAAAAGCCGGGGGCCGCGCAAGAGCGGCGGAGGCGGAACTGGTCGCGATGGCGGTGGCGACAAGCCGTTCCGCCCACGCGCACCTGGCGATCGACCGGCCAGGCCCTTCGGCGAGCGCAGCGGCTCTGGCGAACGCGCAGGCCCGCGAGATGGCGAGCGCAAGTCCTTTGGTGAGCGCAAGTCCTTTGGAGACAAGAAGCCATTCGGCGACAAGAAACCCTATGGCGACAGGAAGCCGGCCGGAGAGCGCAGCTTTGGCGGCGAGCGCAAGCCCTATGCGCCGCGCTCTGGCGATGATCGCCCCAAGCGCGACTTTGCGCCACGCGATGGCGCCCGTTCCGAAGGTGGCGCAAAGCCCTTTCGCGCCAACGAAGACCGCAGACCACGTTTTGACCGCGATGCGAGGCCTGATCGTGGTCCGCGCCCCGAGCGCAGCTCGGAGCGCCCGCGCAGCTTCTCGCGGGCCGCGCCGGAACCCAGCCTGCAGCCTGACCGCGCGCCCGATGGACCGGAGCGCATCGCCAAGGTGATGGCGCGCGCCGGGGTGGCATCGCGGCGTGACTCTGAAGCCATGATCCTGGCAGGCCGCGTCAGCGTGAACGGCAAGACCATCGACAGCCCGGCACTGGATGTGGGGCCGGACGCCGTCATCGTGATTGATGGCGAGCCGATGCCGGCGCGCGAGCGCACGCGCCTCTGGCTGTTCCACAAGCCGAAGGGCTTTGTCTCCACCAACCACGATCCCGAAGGCCGGCCTACTCTGTTCGAGGTGCTGCCGCAGGACCTGCCGCGTGTGATGACGGTAGGCCGACTCGACATCAACACCGAGGGCCTGCTGCTGCTGACCAATGATGGCGGGCTGGCGCGCGTGCTGGAACTGCCGGCCACAGGCTGGCTGCGCCGCTACCGCGTCCGTGCCTTTGGCCACATCACGCAGGCGCAGCTCGACACGGTGCGCGATGGCGTCGTGATCGATGGCGAGGCCTATGGCCCGGTCATCGCGCGCTTCGAGCGCGAGCAGGGCTCCAACACCTGGCTGATCGTGGACCTGCGCGAAGGGCGCAACCGCGAGGTCAAGAAGGTGCTCGAGCATCTGGGTCTCGCCGTGAACCGGCTGATCCGTGTGTCCTTCGGCCCGTTCCAGCTGGGTGATCTGGCGGAAGGCGAGGTCGATGAGGTGCGCTCGCGCGTGCTGAAAGACCAGCTTGGCGACGAGTTGATGCGCGAGGCTGGAATTGACCTCAACGCTCCGCGCCGTGAAGAGATGACAACACGGCGTGAAGAGGCCCCTGCGCCAGCACCGCGCCGGGAGGAGGCTCCCCGGTTCGAGGATCGCGCGCCGCGCTCGGCACCTTCCGGCGACGACCGCCCGCGCCGTCGACCGGATGGCGACCGTCCAACGTCAGAGCGCCCGCCGATGCGCCGTGGCAGCCATGTCTCGCAGGACGAGCGCACCGCCAAGCCGTGGCTGAAGACAACCTGGCGTGACGAGGAGGCCGACGGCCTGCGCGCCAAGCGCAATGCCGCGCCGCGCCGTGGCGCAGACCCGAAGGACGAGCGCGCCAAGCGCGAGGCCGAGGGCACCGTGGCCCGCCGCCGTGACAAGGCCATCGAGGACCCCAAGGGCCGCCGCGTTCTGGTCGAGCGCGTTGCCTCGGCCTCACGCGAGGAAACACCGAAGCACCAGCGTGTGCAGCGCATGGCGAAGCCAGGCACCTCTCTGGAGGATCTCGTCGAGACAGGGGCCGCCAGCAACAGCCCCTGGCAGGAGCGACCGCGCGACGAGGAGCGGCCTGCGTTCCGCGCAAGGCCTGTTCGGGATGGAGATCGGCCTTCGCGCGACGGAGATCGGCCACCCCGCGATGGGGACCGCCCGGCCCGCAGCGCCTATCGCGGCGACAAGCCACGTGGCGAGGGCCGTTCAGGCGAGCGCAGCTTCGGTGATCGGCCTGCAGGTGATCGGCCTGCAGGTGATCGTTCCGCTGGTGACCGGCCTGCCCGATCAGGTTTTGGCAAGCCCGCTGGGCGCTTCGGTGGCGAACGTTCAGGTGGTGAGCGCTCCGGCGGCGACAGGCCGTTTGGCGGGCGCCCTTCAGGCGGTCGACCAGGTGGCGGCCGACCAGGTGGCGACAGGCCAACCGGAAGCCGTCCCGGTGGGCGCGGCAAGCCGCGTGGCTGATGCAGGTTTGATGAGCAACTGCCAATGAGGATTGTCGCAGGACGTCTGGGCGGGCGCACGCTGGCCTCGCCGAAAGCGGGCGCGGGCGGCATTCGCCCGACTTCGGACCGGCTGCGCGAATCGCTGTTCAACGTGCTGGCGCACAGCCATGACGCTGTGGTCGAAGGCGCGCGCGTGCTCGATCTGTTTGCCGGAACGGGCGCGCTGGCTTTCGAGGCCCTGTCTCGCGGTGCATCCTTTGCACTCATGGTCGATGATGGCACGCAGGCGCGCGGTCTGATCCGCGAAAACCAGCTGGCGCTGGGTGTGGCTGGCAATAGCCGCATCTTTCGCCGCGACGCCACCAAACTTGGACCCATCGGCCCGTTGGAACCCTTCGATCTGGTGTTTTGCGATCCGCCCTATCGCAAGGGCCTGGGCGAGCAGGCGCTGGCTTCGGCGCGCGATGGCGGCTGGCTCGCGCCGGGCGCCATGGTGCTGCTGGAGGAAGCGGCAGATTCGACCTGGGTTCTGCCCGAAGGCTTCACCGAGATTGAGACGCGCCATTATGGCGACACGCAAGTGGTCTTCCTGCGCCATGACACCACAAGACAAAGCGACTGACGCGTCTCAGGCCACCATCGCCGTTTGGTCAATCCGCGAGCGATAGGACAAGGCCTCGGCCAGATGAATGCGGCCCACGCGCGGGTCATCATCGAGATCCGCCAGCGTCCGCGCCACTTTCAGCACCCGGTGATAACCGCGTGCCGTCAGTTTCATGGCCTCTGCCGCCTCGCGCAGGAGCTTGAGCCCCTCCGCATCGGGCTTGGTCACCTCATCCAGCGCTGAGCCCGGACAGGCTGAATTGGTCGAGACACGCTCCAGCCCCATGGCCTGATAGCGCGCCTCCTGCCGCTTGCGGGCGGCGAACACACGGGCGGCAACCTCGGCAGATCCTTCGCTGGCAGCAGGCAGGATCAGGTCGGACGCCGTGACCGCTGGCACATCGATCACCAGATCGATCCGGTCGAGCAGCGGGCCGGAAATCCGCGTCTGGTATTGCGCCATGCAGCGCTCGTTGGGCTGGCGCTTGCAGGCGAAGCCTGGCTCGATGGCCTTGCCACAGCGGCAGGGGTTCATGGCGGCCACCAGCTGAAACCGCGCCGGATAGGTCGCGCGGTGGTTGGCGCGCGAGATCAACACATCGCCCGTCTCGATGGGCTGGCGCAGCGCATCCAGCGCCTGGGGATGAAACTCGGGAAACTCGTCAAGAAACAGCACGCCGTGATGGGCGAGCGAAACTTCACCAGGGCGCGCATGAAGGCCGCCGCCCACCAGCGCCGCCATCGACGCCGAATGATGCGGGGCGCGGAAAGGGCGCCGGTCGGTCAGCGCTCCATCGGCCAGCTGTCCCGCCACCGAGAGGATCATCGAGAGCTCCAGCAGCTCGCGCGGGTTGAGCGGCGGCAGGATCGACGGCAGACGGCTGGCGAGCATCGATTTGCCGGCACCGGGCGGGCCATTCATCAGCAGCGCATGACACATTAGTGCCCTTTAACGACCTGTTTCATATCAATGGTTTACTGTCATGACCATGCAACCGCGCGCCTACAGCTACATCCGGTTTTCCC
>JAYWHQ010000632.1:0-1906 GCA_043777655.1 Allobosea sp.
GCGGGCGTTTTCGCCGGCGCCTCGGTGCTGGCGGTGGAGTGCCAGGCATCCCGGATCGAGAAGCGGCTGGAGACAGGCTACCTCGACCATTGGGCGCCGGATCTGGATGCCGCACTCGCCATGGTGCGGGGTGCGACGGCGCCCATCAGCGTCGGCCTGCTCGGCAATGCGGCGGAGGTCTTCCCCGAACTGGTCCGGCGCGGCGTGGTGCCGGACATCGTCACCGACCAGACCTCGGCGCATGACCCGATCAATGGCTACCTGCCCAAGGGCTGGTCGCTGGCAGACTGGGAAACACGGCGCCAGAGCGATCCAAAGTCCGTCGAGAAGGCCTCGCGCGCTTCGATGCGCACCCATGTGGAGGCGATGCTGGATTTCCACCGCGCCGGTGTGCCGACGCTGGATTACGGCAACAACATTCGGCAGGTCGCCAAGGAAGAGGGGCTGAAAGAGGCCTTCGATTTCCCCGGTTTCGTGCCGGCCTATATCCGGCCACTCTTCTGCCGCGGCATTGGCCCCTTCCGCTGGGCGGCGCTGTCAGGTGACCCGGAGGACATTGCCCGCACGGACGCCAAGGTGAAGGAGCTGATCCCGGATGATGCGCATCTGCACAACTGGCTGGACATGGCCAAGGCGCGCATCGCCTTTCAGGGCCTGCCCGCCCGCATCTGCTGGGTCGGTCTGGGTCAGCGCCACAGGCTGGGGCTGGCCTTCAACGAGATGGTGGCGAAGGGCGTGTTGAAGGCCCCCATCGTGATTGGCCGCGACCACCTCGATTCGGGCTCCGTCGCCTCGCCCAACCGCGAGACAGAAGCCATGCGCGATGGCTCGGATGCCGTTTCCGACTGGCCACTCCTCAACGCGCTGCTGAATTGCGCCAGCGGCGCCACCTGGGTCTCGCTCCACCATGGCGGCGGCGTCGGCATCGGCTTTTCGCAGCATTCAGGCATGGTGATCGTGGCCGATGGCACGCCGGAAGCCGCGCGCCGTCTTGCCAATGTGCTGTGGAACGATCCAGCCACCGGCGTCATGCGCCATGCCGATGCAGGCTATGACATCGCGCTGGATTGCGCCCGCGAGCAGGGTCTCGATCTGCCGGGCATCCTGAAGTGATGCGCGTGATCCGCAAGGCCGAGTGCCGCACCGTGCCGTGGAAGAATGGCGGCGGCACCGCGACCGACATCATCGCCTCGCCGGAAGGTGCGGGTTTCGACGCTTTCGACTGGCGCCTCAGCGGCGCCCATGTCGGGAAAGATGGGCCGTTCTCGCTGTTTCCGGGGACTGACAGGATCATGGCGATCCTTTCGGGCACCGGTCTCAGCCTGCATGGCCTGCAGGACTATGCAGTGACGCTGGACAAGGGCATCACGCCTTTCGCCTTTCCGGGCGATGTCGCGGTTTCCGCCACGCTGTCGGATGGCCCCATCGACAACCTCAACCTGATGCTGAACCGCGACCGCTTTTCCGGCACGATGCAGGATGTGACAGTGGCAGATGAGTCCTGGCTTTCGCCCCCGGAGAGGGGCTGGACGCTGGTCCATCTCTGCGCCGGCACGCTGGGCGCGCAGAGCGAGAACGAGCAGATCGTGCTGCATTCTGGCGACACATTGATGTCGCAAGTGCCGCTCATGCTGCACACATCGCAGCCCCGGCGCGTCATCATTTGCGAGATCAGGGCACGCTGATCTCGCCTTCAGACGGCATGGCGATTGTATCGAGCCGCTGTTTCTGGCATGAGAAGGACACGATCATTCGTTCCGCAAACCGCGCCTGTCCCTGGAAAGGACCTTGAACTGAGCCCGAAATCGCATGGCGAAGCTGGCCAATCACCGCTTCCCCCAGCCCCCGAGACGATCAATCCGGCGGCTGATGTACTGGCGCTTGCGTGCCAAACCCTTGATGACAT
>JAYWHQ010000633.1:0-1904 GCA_043777655.1 Allobosea sp.
CTCGCGCGCACCCCACTCGATCGCACTGATATCTCCGTCCACCCCGAATTGCTTGAAATCGCTGGGCAGCAGGATGCGAATGTTCAGGTCAGCTTTCGGCCTGATCTGGCAGGCAAGCCGAACTTGCTGCGGCGCCTGGATCCGCGTCAGCATCTTCTGCTCAAGGCCCGTTGGCGGCGCCAGCATTTCGCCGCCCTTGAGCACCAGCACGCGACAATTGGCACAGCGCCCGCGTCCACCGCATGATGAAGGGTGTGGTATCTGGCTGCGACGGCTCATCTCAAGCAGCGTCATGCCCTTGGGGCTCTTGATCTCTCCATGGCCGGTATAGCGGATGGTCACGCCCTGAGCGATCCTGATCTGGAGTGCGCGCAATGCAATGCCGACGAAAAAGAACGCTATCAGCGCTCCGACGACGAGGCCGGCCCACCATTTTGCCGCCACATATGCGCTGAATTGCGCGTCGGTCCAGACCTCTGGCGGCGCATTGAGCGCGACCGCTTCACGCCCCGAAGCGACGAACCCGGCCAGCGCAAGGATCGGGAGGACGACAGCAACCAGCAACAATGCCAGCCTGATGCGGCTGAACCAGCGCCTCTGGTGGAACGCGAAATACAACCCGATCACACCATGAGTCCAGACAACCAGCAGCGTCGCACTCTGCCAGAGCGCGTTATCTGGCCAAAGGAAGCGCAGGATGTTGGCGTAAGAGTCATCAATGTTGGCAAGCGATGCCATGACCCGCGTGCCAACGATGTGCTGGGCAAGCAAGAAGGGTATCACCAACCCGAACAGGAGCTGCAGCACCTCCAGAGATGGCATGCGCCAGGTGCGGCGGCTCAGCGTGCGCTTCAGCGTCAGCGCGATATGCACCAGGACCGAGCCGAGCAGCAGGACCGTTCCCGGCCAGCTCCGCCAGACCCAGACCCGCCAGTCCTGAACCTCGGACATGGCAGGAATGCCAAAAAGGCCAACCGCATGATTCAGCAAGTGGCTGGTCACGAAGACCATCAGGATCAGCCCGGCCCACAGGCGCAATGACCGCTCTAGCGCACGGCTGAATAGGCGGTTCTCGGCATGATCACGGGACTCGACAGGAATTGCGGTCATGAGACGGCCTTGGCGTAGAGTTCGCTGGTTGTCAGCAGTCGTCGCGAGAGTTCCCGGATCAATGCCATGGAAAGCTGTGGCACCTGATTGATGAGCTCGAGAAAAGTCGTGGCGTCGATTTGTAAGGCCGTGACTGGGCCGAGCGCCACGATCGTACTGGAATATGGCTGATCGAGGATGACGCCCATCTCGCCAACGAGTGCGCCAGCCCCCACCGTGGTGAGCCTGACCGGCGGCCCGTCGACACTGCGCATGATTTCAGCCTCGCCTTCCATCATTACGAACACGGCACGGGCCCGGTCTCCCTGACGGAGGATCGTTTCGCCGCGCCCAAAATGGAGACGCTGACCGGCAAGGGCGATCAGCTTGAGCTTCGGCACGTCGACATCACGAAACATCGCAAGCCGCTGCAGTGAGGCCACTTCATTTGCAAACACAATGACATCCTTCTTGCATCAGGACCCGACCGTTTCGACTTGAAGAGCTGGGGCGGCCTCTGTCACCTCAACAACGGCAGCATTACGCAAGGAGACCATGCGGGCGCCTTCGAAAATGACAAACTGGTCAAAGCCCGCAGCTTCCTCCTCATGAAGAAAGGTGACCACGAGCGTCTGGCTGGCCATCGTTTGGCGCAGGCGCGCCACGATTTCCGCCGCATCTGCGGCGCCGAACACTGACAAGGCACCGTCAACCACCAGAAGCTCCGGCCGCGCAATCAGCGCTCTTGCGAGTGCGACCGACGCGCGCTGCTGGTTTGAAAGAAGCTTTCCGCCAGGCCCGACATCAAAGTCGAG
>JAYWHQ010000634.1:0-1902 GCA_043777655.1 Allobosea sp.
CAATGGGCAGCAGGCAATCGACTGCCGACTGCCCATTGCCGACAGCCAGAACAATGTAACCAACTGAAACAAAACAAAGGAAACCAGAAATGTCCCTGAAAATCCGCCTCACCCGTGGTGGTGCCAAGAAGCGTCCTTATTACCGCATCGTCGTGGCTGATGCCCGTGCGCCGCGTGATGGCCGCTTCATCGAGCGCATCGGTGCCTATGACCCGATGAAGGCGAAGGATTCGCCCGAGCGTGTCGTGCTTGATCTCGAGAAGGCCAAGGAGTGGCTGGCCAAGGGCGCACAGCCGACCGACCGCGTGCTGCGCTTCCTCGATGCTGCCGGCCTGATGAAGCGGGCTGCCCGCAGCAACCCGGAAAAGGCCGTTCCCGGCGACAAGGCCAAGGAGCGCGCTGCCAAGAAGGAAGCCGCTGTGGCTGCCGCCGCTGCTGCCGCCGCTGCCCCCAAGGCGGCTCCGGTTGAAGCGGCCCCTGCCGAAGAAGCTGCCGAAGCCTGAGCCGCGAAGTGGTGAAGGGTCGCGCAGATGGCCAGTGATCCCGATCTTGTTCTCGTCGGTCGCTTCGGGCGGCCGCACGGGATCAAGGGAGAGCTGCGCTTGCAATCCTTCACGCAGGACCCGCTCGCGATTGCGGATTACGGCCCCTTGTCGAGCGGCGATGGCACACGTGCTTTCACGCTCGAATGGGTGCGTCCGCAAGGCGAGATGCTTGTTGTCAGGGTCAAGGGCGTTGCCAGCCGCGAGGCGGCGGAAGCCCTGACCAATCTCGAACTGCATGTGCCGCGGGCAAAGCTGCCGCTGGCCGATGGCGAGGACGAGTTCCTCGCTGCCGACCTCGTCGGCTGCATGGTGGTTGATCTGGCGGGCGCCACTCTGGGCTCTGTCACTGATGTCGCCAATTACGGCGCGGGCGATCTGCTGGACGTCAAGTGTCCGGACGGTCGCTCCGTGCTGCTGCCCTTCACCAAGGCGTTCACGCCGCAGATCGATCTGAAAGCCAGACGCATTGTCGCTGATCCGCCCGGCGGGCTGTTCGACGATGATGGCGCGGTGGAAGAGGCGCCGACCGAGACCGTGCCGCGCAGGCCCAAAGCCGGGCCTAAATCCCGGCCCAAGCCTGAACCTGCAAACTGACCGATGAGCGGCTTTTCAGCCACCATCCTCACGCTTTATCCCGAGATGTTTCCCGGCCCGCTGGGCCATTCGCTGGCGGGCGAAGCCCTTCGCCGTGGCCTCTGGTCTCTGGAGGCTCGGCAAATCCGTGAGCATGGGCTTGGCCGCCACAAGGTTGTCGATGAGAGCCCGGCAGGCGGCGGTGCCGGCATGGTGCTGCGCTGCGATGTGCTGGCGGCGGCCATCGATGCGGCGAGCCCCGCTGATGACCCGCGCCCGCGCCTGCTGATGTCGCCGCGCGGCGCGCCGCTCAAGCAGAGTTTCGTGCGTGAACTGGCGCGCGGCCCCGGCGCTGTCATTGTCTGCGGGCGCTTTGAGGGCGTCGACGAGCGCGTCATTGCGGGCCGCAACCTGATCGAGGTTTCAGTTGGTGACTATGTGCTCTCCGGCGGCGAGGTGGCAGCGCTCGCCCTGCTCGATGCCTGCGTGCGGCTTATCCCCGGCGTGATGGGCAAGGCGCTCTCCGGGCAAGATGAGAGCTTTGAGGGTGGCCTGCTCGAATATCCCCACTACACCAAGCCGCGCGAATGGGAGGGGGCGAGCATCCCAGATGTGCTGGTCTCGGGCGATCACGCCAAGGTGGCGAAGTGGCGCCACGATGAGGCGATGCGGATCACGCAGGAAAGACGGCCGGATTTGCTGGGGGAGGGCTGAGCCCGGGCTATCCCCGCTCGACATTGCGCCCGCAACCGTGTAACGCCCCTTCTCCAACTCACAACAGCGC
>JAYWHQ010000635.1:0-1901 GCA_043777655.1 Allobosea sp.
TTTTTCCTTTAACCCGCCGATCGGCAGCACCCTGCCCCGCAGCGTGACTTCGCCGGTCATGGCAATGTCTCGCCGGATCGGGATCGAGGTCAGGATCGAAACAATGGCTGTTGCCATCGCAATGCCGGCAGAGGGTCCATCCTTGGGCGTCGCGCCTTCGGGTACGTGCACATGGATATCACGACGGTCGAACAGCGGTGGCTCGATGCCGAAATCGACAGCACGCGAACGGACATACGAGGCCGCTGCCGAAATCGATTCCTTCATCACATCCTTGAGGTTGCCTGTGACAGTCATCTTGCCCTTGCCGGGCATGATGACGCCTTCGATGGTGAGAAGCTCACCGCCCACTTCCGTCCAGGCCAGCCCGGTCACGGCACCGATCTGGTCCTCCGTCTCGGCCTCGCCATAGCGATAACGTGGTGGCCCGAGATAGTCCTCAAGCACCTTGTTGGTTACTGTGACCTTCTTCTTCTTCGACAGGAGAATGTCCTTCACGGCCTTACGGATCGTGTTGGAAATCTCGCGCTCGAGATTGCGCACGCCGGCTTCGCGTGTGTAACGGCGAATGAGCATCATCAGCGCTTCCGCGTCGATGGACCATTCTTTCGAGTCGAGGCCATGCTTCTTGATGGCATTCGGGATCAGATGCTTGCGCGCGATCTCGGCCTTCTCGTCCTCGGTGTAACCGGCGATGCGGATCACCTCCATCCGGTCCAGCAGGGCTGGCGGAATGTTGAGCGTGTTGGCCGTGGTCACGAACATGGCGTTCGACAGATCATAGTCCACCTCGAGATAGTGGTCATTGAAGGTCGAGTTCTGCTCGGGATCCAGCACCTCCAGCAGGGCGGCTGAGGGATCGCCCCGGAAATCCATGCCCATCTTGTCGATTTCGTCGAGCAGGATCAGCGGGTTACTGGTCTTGGCCTTCTTCATCGACTGGATGATCTTGCCGGGCATGGAGCCGATATAGGTGCGGCGATGGCCACGGATCTCGGCCTCGTCCCGCACGCCGCCAAGTGACATGCGCACGAATTCGCGACCCGTCGCCTTGGCAATCGACTTGCCGAGCGAGGTCTTGCCGACGCCGGGCGGGCCAACGAGGCACAGGATCGGCCCCGTCAGCTTGTTGGCGCGCTGCTGCACGGCGAGATATTCGACGATGCGGTCCTTGACCTTGTCCAGCCCGAAATGATCGTCATCAAGCAAGCCTTGCGCGGCCTTGAGGTCCTTCTTGATCTTGGATTTCTTGCCCCAGGGAATGCCGAGCATCCAGTCAAGATAGTTGCGCACGACGGTCGCTTCCGCCGACATGGGCGACATCTGACGGAGCTTCTTGACTTCGGCAATGGCCTTGTCGCGCGCTTCCTTGGTCAGCTTGGTGGCGGCAATCCGCTCCTCGAGTTCGGCAATCTCGTCCTTGCCTTCCTCGTTGTCGCCCAGTTCCTTCTGGATCGCCTTCATCTGTTCGTTGAGATAATACTCGCGCTGGGTCTTCTCCATCTGGCGCTTGACGCGCGAGCGGATGCGCTTCTCGACCTGAAGAACCGAGATTTCGCTCTCCATCAGCGAAAGCACCTTCTCCAGCCGGTGCGCGATGTTGACCAGTTCAAGCACATCCTGCTTGTCGGCGATCTTGACGGCCAGATGCGAAGCCACCGTGTCCGCCAGCTTCGACGGCTCGTCGAGCTGTGTCACGGCAGCGACGACCTCGGGTGAGATCTTCTTGTTGAGCTTCACATAGTTCTCGAACTCGCTGACGACCGAGCGGGACATGGCCTCCATCTCGACCTTCTTGCCGACCTCCTCCGCCATCGCCGTGGCTTCAGCCTGATAAAAGGCCTCCTCGGCAATGAAGCGCTTGGCCTTGGCGCGGCCAACGCCCTCGACCAGCACCTTGA
>JAYWHQ010000636.1:0-6332 GCA_043777655.1 Allobosea sp.
TGTTATGCGGAGCAGGTTGCACTTATTGCAACGTCGCTTCGGGATCGCCGCCACCGCGCGCCAGATCGATCTCGGTGATGGCAATGAGCACATCGGCGCGGGTTTTCAGATCCGGCGCCTCAAGCAGCGCCTGCTTCTCGCGCGGACCAAAAGGACACATCATCGACAGCGCGTTGACCAGCGCCTCGTTGGGTGCGTCATTGACGCCCTTCCAGTCGATCTTGAGTTCGTTGGCCTCTGCAAAGCTCTTGAGCGCCGCCAGCAGCGCGCGCCGGTCTACCTCTTCCTCACCAGCGCGGGCGACGAAATCGGAGAGAAAAGGCTCATAGGCCGCACGGGCCTGCCGGTAGGGCGTGGTGACGGACAGTTCTTCCGCGAGCCGGAAACGGCTCACGCCCGTCAGCGTCAGCATGTAGCGGTTGTCCCCGGTCTCGGCGAACTGGGTGATGCGGCCAAGGCAGCCGACCTTCTGAAGGGCAGGGCGCTTTGCGTTTTCATCCTCACCGTCGGGCTGGATGATGCCGATGCAGCGGTGGCCCATCAGCGCATCATCGATCATCGCCATGTAGCGGGGCTCGAAAATGTTGAGCGGCATCTGCCCGCGCGGCAGCAGCAGGACGCCATTCAGCGGAAAAAGCGGCACGGTCACCGGGCAATCGAGCGGGCCCTTGTAGGTGGCATTCATGCCCATTGGCACGGCTCCTTCGCGATCTTGTCAGGTTGAGGCCGTCAGGAAAAAAGGACGGTCGAAAGCTTGCGTCGGCCTGAGACTGCATCCTCGTCCATCGGACCCCAGGCTTCGAAGAACTGCAAGAGCTGCTTCCGCGCCTCTTCGTCGCGCCACTTCCTGTCGGCCCTGATGATGGCGATCAGATGGTCAACGGCCTCCTCGCGCCGGTTGGCGGCGTTCAGCGCGATTGCCAGATCAAAACGTTGCTGATGGTCCTTCGGGTCGGCAGCGATCTTCGCTTCCATTCCGGCAATATCGCCAAACTCGGCGGCCTTTTCTGCCAGCTCGACGGCCGCGCGAATGGGCGCGAAGGCGGGATCATTGGCCTTCTCAGTGGGCACGAGGGCCAGAAAACCCTTGGCGCCTTCCAGATCAGCCGCATCGAGATGCAGCTTGGCCATGCCAGCCAGCGCGCCGAGATTTGCCGATTCTTCCGTCAGGATGGCTGCATAAAGTTCCGCAGCGCCCGCCATGTCGCCGCTCTCCTGCGCCTGCTGCGCGGCAGCGAGCATTTCCTCTATGGGGCTTGGACCGGACGGGCCGGCGATCTTTTCGATGAAGGCCTTGATCTGGCTTTCGGGCACGGCGCCCATGAAGCCATCGACGGGCTGGCCCTGCTTGAAAGCGATGACAGCCGGGATCGATTGGATACCGAGCTGGCCGGGGATTTGCGGGTGGTCGTCAATGTTCATCTTGACGAGCTTGACCTTGCCGCCAGCGGCCTTGACGACCTTCTCGATCACGGGCGTCAGCTGCTTGCAGGGTCCGCACCATGGCGCCCAGAAATCGACCAGCACGGGCTGCTGCATCGATTCGGCAATCACGTCCTGCCGGAAGGTCTGGGTGGTGGTGTCCCGGATCAGGCTGTCTGCCGGGGCCGGTTGTCCGCTGTCGAGCATCGTCAGGTCCTTCAAAAATGTTGCCCGTTCTGATGACGGGCTCTGATGGCAATGTGGTGACGCTCAGGCGCTCTGTCCATCGGGCGGCTGTGGCAAATCGACAATCAGTGGCGCATGGTTGGCCAGCGCGAAAAAGCGCAGCAGGTCTGGCGTCGTGATTGTCAGTGTCGCGGTGTTGGCGAGCGGGTGGAAATTCACCAGCGGTGCCCTGGCCAGATTGGCATCGAGCACCATCGTGACCTCGCCCGCGCGGTCATTGATGACGGCAAAGGCCGTGACCGAGCCCGGCATGACGCCGAGCTTATCCATCAGAGCCTCGCCCGAGCAGAACGAGACACGGCCCGAAGCGCCAATGACTTCGTGCAGGCGCTTCAGATCGATGCGGGCATCCTCGCGCGCCGAAACCAGAAAGAGGCGGCCCTTCTTGTCCTTGAGAAACAGGTTCTTGGAATGTGCGCCGGGAATCGTGCCGCGCAGGCCAACCGATTCCTCGACTGTGAACACCGCCTCATGGTCACGGCGCTCGAAAGGGATGTCGTTTGCGCCAAGAAAGGTCACAAACTGTTCGGGCGTGGCCGGGCAGGGCAGGCTGGTGAGATCAGGCTTGATCGCGGGTGGAAGGTTGGTCACGGGCAGGTTCTCTGAAGCTGTCGTTTCAGCGGGATGTCAGCTGCCCGTCTAGCTGTCTGTCGGATGCACCGCAAATCTCTTGGCCACACCAACAATCCGCTTGCACCGCGTGGCGGTTTGGGGCATTACCCCGCCTCGCGCTCCGGCGCGAATGTCTCATCCTGATGCGGGAGTAGCTCAGGGGTAGAGCACAACCTTGCCAAGGTTGGGGTCGAGGGTTCGAATCCCTTCTCCCGCTCCAGGATGATCGACAGGAACCCGCTTTGGCGGGTTTTGTTGTTTTTGGGCATGAGACGCGCGTTTCGCCCGGCACGTTTTGTCCTCTGGCCTGCGCGTGCTACGCCGCCCGCCAGATGTTTGAAACAGGTCGCATGCGCCAGAACCCCCTGACCAACGACACCTACACGCTGTTCGGCCGTGTCTGGCGCGAGCGCATCTCCGCCTATGCGCCGCAACTTGTGCTGATCCTGGCGCTGGTGGTGGTGATTGCCGCCACGACCAGCCTCTACCCCGTGCTCATCAAGGCTGCCTTTGATGGCTTTGGCGGCGCGGTGCCGAACGAGGAAGCGGTGGGCATCGTGCGCCGCATCGAGCGGCTGGTCTCCAAGCAGATCGGCATGGAGATCGGCGTGATCAACGCGGTGGCCGTGCTGGTGGTGATCGTCACCGCCATCAAGGGCTTCTCGCTTCTGGCGCAGACAGTGCTGACCAACCGTGTCGTCGCCCAGGTCGAGGCCGACATGCAGACCGCGCTCTACAGCCATCTTGTCGATGCCGACATGGCGCAACTGGCGCGAGAGAACCCGGCTTCGCTGACGCAGCGCTTCACCACCGATTTCTCCTTCATCAAGGAGGCGCTGACCCGGCTGGTCAACATTGCCGTGCGCGATGTGGTGACGGCACTGGCGCTGGTTGGCGCCATGTTCTGGATCGACTGGCAGATGACGATGATCGTGCTGCTGATCGCGCCGATCATCGCCCAGCCCATTGCAAAGATCGGCAAGAAGCTGCGTCGGGTCGCGACCTCGCAACAAGAACAGACCGGCATCATGGCCGGCCTCGTCAGCGAGAGCCTGTCGGGCATCCGCGTTGCCAAGACAGACGGACTTGAGCCCTATCTGAAGCGCCGTGCAGCGGGCGCTTTCGAGACGATCCGCGTGCTCAAGATGAAGGCGGCCAATGCGCGCGGGCGGCTGGACCCCCTGCTGGAAGTGGGCGGCGGCATGGCGGTGGCTGGCGTGCTGGTCGTCATCGGCTGGCGCATCGGCAACGGCACCAGCACGGTGGGCGATTTCACCGGCTATGTCGCAGCGCTGCTGCTGGCGGCCCAGCCCATGCGCTCGCTCGGCAACCTCAACGCGATCCTGCAAGAAGCGGGCGCTGCGCTCCGGCGTTATTTCACACTGATGGACGAGGCCCCGGCCATTGTCGAGCGGCCCGGTGCAAAGCCGCTGCAGGTGTCCGGTGGCGAGGTCGCCTTCCGTGATCTGCGCTTCCGCTATCGCGACGATGCGCGCGCGCTGGAGGGCATCAATCTGGTGGCTGCAGCTGGAAGGATGACCGCTCTGGTCGGGCGTTCAGGCTCCGGCAAGTCGACGCTGCTGGCGCTCGTTTCCCGGCTTTACGACGCAACTGAAGGTGCCGTGCTGATCGACGGGCAGGATGTGCGGCAGGTGAAGCTGGCCTCGCTGCGCGCCCATGTCGGCGTGGTCAGCCAGGACATCATGCTGTTTGACGACACCATTGCCGCCAACATCGCTTTTGGCCGTCCTGGCGCCGGCGAGGCCGAAATCAGAGCTGCCGCAGCTGACGCCGCAGCGCATGATTTCATCATGGCACTGCCGGACGGTTATCGGACGCGTGTTGGCGATCGCGGCACATTGCTCTCGGGCGGCGAGCGCCAGCGCATCGCGATTGCCCGCGCCATCCTGAAGAATGCGCCCATCCTGCTGCTGGACGAGGCGACATCGGCGCTGGATGCCGAGTCCGAAAAGTTGGTTCAGGCCGCACTCAGGCGCCTCATGGCCGGGCGCACCACGCTGGTCATCGCGCACCGTCTTTCAACGGTGCGCGAGGCGGACAAGATCGTGGTGATGGAACAAGGCCGGATCATCGAGACCGGCACACATCAGGAGCTGGTCAAGAGCGAGGGGCCCTATGCACGGCTGCTGAAACTGCAGCTGACGGATGGCTGAGCCGCTCAGGCTGCATCCGCCTTCAGCACACCACGGCGCACCTGGTCTTCCTCGATCGATTCGAAGAGTGCGCGGAAGTTGCCCTCGCCGAAGCCATCATCACCCTTGCGCTGGATGAACTCGAAGAAGATCGGCCCTAGGACAGTGCCGGAGAAAATCTGCAGCAGCACCTTGGACATGCGGCCCTCTTTCGAGCCCAGTGCCACCGCGCCTTCGCCATCGATCAGGATGCCATTGGCCTTCAGTCGGCCAACCGGCTCGCCATGGTTTGGCACGCGCGCATCGATCTTCTCGTAATAAGTCACGGGCGGTGACGGCATGAAGGGCAACAGGTTGGCACGCAGCGCCTCGACAGTTGCGTAGATGTCGCGCGAGCCCATCGCGACGTGCTGGATGCCCTCGCCCTTGTACTGGCGCAGGTATTCCTCGATCTGGCTCTTGTCGTCGAGTGACTCGTTGATCGGAATGCGGATTTTGCCGCAGGGGCTGGTGAGCGCCCGCGAGATCAGGCCGGTCAGCTTGCCTTCGATGTTGAAGAAGCGGATTTCGCGGAAGTTGAACAGCTTCTCATACCAGCCCGCCCAATGGTCCATGCGACCGCGCATGACATTATGGGTCAGGTGGTCAAGATAGTAGAGGCCAGCCGGCTCAGGGTGTGGATCACGCTCGCCTGTCCAGATAAAATCGACGTCCCAGATCGAGCCCTTGTCGCCGTAACGGTCGACGAAATACAGCAGCGAGCCGCCAATGCCGCGCACGGCAGGAATGTTCAGTTCCATCGGGCCGACCTTGCCTGTTACCGGCTCGGCACCCAGCGCAATGGCACGCTCATAAGCATAGTTGGCATCTGCCACGCGAAACGCCATGGCGCAGGCGCAGGGACCGTGCTCGGCGGCAAAGGCCTGCGCGAAGGAGTCCGGCTCGGCATTGACGACGAAATTGACGTCACCCTGGCGATAGAGCGTCACCTTCTTGGAACGATGGCGCGCCACAACGCGAAAGCCCATCTTCTCAAACAACGCACCGATCTTCTCCGGCTCGGGGTGGGCGTATTCGACGAACTCGAAACCGTCAGTGCCCATCGGGTTGGCGTCGGAAATGCTGGCGGGGACGGATTCGTGCGGAAAGGGACCCATGTTGCGCTCCATACTGGCTTGAGAACCGGCTGCCGGTTCGATCTCGCATGAGAATGCCGCATCCTTGGTGCAAGGAGTATGCAATCTCGATGATTTGTGACATTGTTTCGCATGAAACACGCGTAGAAGGTGAAATTCATGCGCGAGAATGCCGGGTTGGATGCACTCGACTGGCGGCTGATCGATCTGCTGCAGAATGATGGCTCGCTCAGCAATGCGGCGCTGGTCGAGAAAATAGGTCTTTCGGCCAGCCAGATTTCCAGGCGTCGTGCGCGGCTTGAGGAGAGGGGTGTGGTGACCGGCTATCGCGCGCTGATCGACCCTGCCGCCATCGGGCTTGGCATCACCGTGTTCATCCATGTCGCGCTCGACATGCACTCGCGCGACAATGCCCGGCGCTTCCGCGATCTGGTGCGGCTGACACCTGCGGTGCTTGAGGCGCATGCGCTGACAGGCGAAGCCGACTATCTGCTGAAAGTGGCTGTGGGCGATCTCACGGAGCTGTCACTGCTGGTCAACGAGGTGCTGTTGCCACATGAAAGCGTGGCACGCGTGCGCTCCGAGATTGCGCTGGAAACACTGAAACAGCCTGGAACCCTGCCGCTTTCGCAACGTTAGGCGCGATTTTCTGCGGTTTTCAGCATCAAGCACTGGTCATGGGTCTTGAGCATCCTATATGGGTCGCTCAGACTTTCGTCTCACACAGGAGGCCACCCATGTTCAACGCGAAATCCTTGCTTGA
>JAYWHQ010000637.1:0-1898 GCA_043777655.1 Allobosea sp.
CGGGCAGGACGGGCCTTATGCGCCGCGCGCGGGCTATGACTACATGATCCAGGGCATGGGCGGCATCATGTCTCTCACCGGCGAGCCCGAGGGCGAGCCGATGAAGATGGCCGTCGGCTATGTCGACATGTTCACCGGCATGTATGCGACCACCGCGATCCTTGCGGCTCTGCGCCGCCGCGACGCCACGGGCGAAGGCGCCCATATCGACATGGCCCTGCTCGATACGCAGGCCGGCCTCCTGCAGAATGCGGGCATGGGCTATCTCGTCGACGGCAAGGAGCCGAAGCGCTACGGCAACGCGCATGCCAACATCGTGCCCTATCAGGCGATGCCGACAAGCGATGGTCATTTCATCCTCGCCAGCGGCAATGACGGCCAGTTTGCCAAGCTCTGCCACACCCTTGGCTGCGCCGAGCTGGTTGCGGATGCCCGCTTTGCCGACAATGAATCCCGCATCGCCAACCGTGATGTGCTGATGCCGCTGCTGATGGCGCGCACGAAAACATTTGCGAAAGTTGACCTGCTGGAAAAGCTGGCCAAGGCTGGTGTCCCAGCAGGGCCGATCAACACCGTGCCGGAGGTCTTCGCGGATCCGCAGGTGGTCCATCGCAAGGTGGTGCGCGCCTTGCCTGCGCCCTATGCAAAGGGCGGCAGCATTCCGGCCATGGGCTGCCCCATCGTGATGGATGGCGAACGGTTGACGGCAGACCGGCCCAGCCCACGCCTGGGCGAGCACCAGCACGAGGTGCTGAATGATCCACATTGGGGAGCGGCATCATGAGTTTGACAAAAGGGGCACCCATGAAAGCGCGCACAGGCGGGGAAATTCTCGTCGACCAACTGATGATCCATGGCGTGACAGATGCCTTCTGCGTGCCGGGCGAGAGCTATCTCGCCGTGCTGGACGCGCTGCATGATGCAAAAATCCGCGTCACCGTCTGCCGTGCCGAAGGCGGCGCGGGCATGATGGCGGAAGCGGCTGGCAAGCTGACCGGGCGACCCGGAATCTGCATGGTGACGCGCGGGCCCGGCGCCACCAATGCCTCGCCTGCGATCCACATTGCGCATCAGGATTCGACGCCGTTGATTGTCTTTGTGGGTCAGGTCGAGCGCGGCATGCGCGAGCGCGAGGCCTTTCAGGAACTGGACTATCGCGCCGTCTTCGGCTCGATGACGAAATGGACGGTCGAGATCGAGGATGCAGCGCGCATCCCCGAAATCATCAGCCGGGCGTTTCATGTCGCAACCGCAGGCCGACCCGGTCCGGTAGTGATCGCGCTGCCGGAAGATGTGCTGACCGACATGGCAACCGTTGCTGACGCCCTGTCCTACGCCCAGACTGAGACGCACCCTTCGCTGCTGCAGACCATCGATCTGCAGAAGCGTCTCTGGGCGGCCAAGGCTCCGGTTGCTCTCATTGGCGGCTCACGGTGGACGCCACAGGCCATCGAGCGTTTCGCGCGCTTTGCCGACAGGTTCGATCTGCCGGTCGCGGTCACGTTCCGCCGACAGATGAACTTCCCGGCGGATCATCGCTGCTTCATGGGCGATCTCGGCATTGGCCCGAACCCGAAGCTGCTGAAGCGCGTTCAGGAGTCTGATCTCGTGCTGCTCGTCGGCGGGCGGCTGTCGGAAATGCCGAGCCAGAGCTACACGCTGTTCGGCATTCCCGAACCCGGCCGCCAGCTGGTGCATGTGCATCCGGATGCTGACGAGCTGGGCCGTGTTTACCATGCAGCACTCGCCATCAACGCCTCACCCACAGGCTTTGCCGCAGCACTCGAGACCGTGCATCCACCGCAGGTCATCCCCTGGGCGGGCGCGGCTGATGAAGCGCACAGCGCTTATCTCGCCTGGAGCGACAAGCCTGCGCCAGTGAAAGGCACCTTCCACCC
>JAYWHQ010000638.1:0-6324 GCA_043777655.1 Allobosea sp.
CGCCGGTCAAGCGGATGCAGGCTTCCTCGCGCAATTCCTTGGCCAGCGCCGCAATCAGCGTCTCGCCTGGCTCGACGCCACCGCCCGGCAGATGCCAGCCTGGCGTGTAGGTATGGCGCACCAGAAACACCTCGTCCGCCTCTGACAGGACAACCGCGCGAACGCCCAGTGTCATGCCCCGGCTGATGCGGAACCAGAAATGCAGCAGGTGGCGCAGCCCATGGCGCAGCCTGACAGGCACCCTGTCGGCGGCATGCGGCACAGAAGCCGGACCATCCCGGCCTTCAACGTTCGAAATTTCCGGCAATGCCGACTCCGCCATGCGTTAAATGCATATCAAGCCTGTCCAGGGAATGGTGTTATGCCACAAACGCGCCAGAAATGCGGCCTAAGGAGAACACACCCAACAGGAAAGACAACTCCGATGATTCTCGCCTTCATCACCTCGCTCATCAACGGCCCGCGTGCCTACGTCTGGCAGCCATCGCTGACATTGACCGACCCGAAGATCGTTTCGCAGCTCACGCAAGCGATCCGCTGATTTCGACGCATCGGCCCGACTGACGCTTGACGCTGCCCCATCGTTGAGGGCAAGCGCTCAGTCGTGTTCACGCTCGCGCATCTCTCTGATCCCCATCTTGGACCGCTCGCCCGTTTCCGGCTGCGCGACATGCTGGGCAAGCGCGCCACCGGCTATGTGAACTGGCGGCGCTCGCGGCGACACGTCCATGACATGAGCGTGCTTGACCGCATCATTGACGACATTCTCGACAGCCGCCCGGATCACGTCGCCTGCACCGGCGACGTTGCGCATATCGGCCTCCCCGGCGAGTTCCGCACCGCCATCGCCTTTCTGGACCGGCTGGGCCCGCGCGATCAGGTCAGCTTCGTCCCCGGCAATCACGATGCCTATGTGCGCTCGTCGCTGGCAGCGCTATCTCGCGACATGGCCCCCTGGTGCGCCAGCGATGATGGCGCGGCCGGCTATCCCTGGCTGAAGCGACGCGGTTCCATTGCGCTGATCGGGCTGAGCTCCGGCGTGCCCACAGCACCGCTGATCGCCTCCGGCAGGCTGGGCGCAGCACAGATCGCCAAGGCAGAAGCCCTGCTTTCTCAGGCGCAGGCTGAAGCCCTGACGCGGGTCATCCTCATCCATCATCCGCCCCATCTCGGTGGCGCGAAACGCGGGCGTGAACTGACCGATGCGCGCGCTTTCGAGGTCATGCTGGCGCGCGTTGGCGCAGAGCTCGTGCTGCATGGCCACAACCACCGCGCCTCGCTGAACTGGCGCGAGGGGCCGGTTGCCCGCACACCGATCCTCGGCGTGCCTTCAGCCTCGGTTGGGCCGCGCATTCAAGGCGCTGGCGGCCATGGCGACAGCGCAGGCTGGACGCTTCTGCGCTTTGCAGGCGAAGGCGCAAGCGCCCGCATCACCGCCGAACGACGTGGCCTCCTGCCCGATGGCACCATCGGCAAGCTGGAACTGCTCGACCTCGGCGCCTGACGGCCAAGCTGGCTCTGGCTTAGGGGCGAAGACAGCGCTCAGATGCAGCGCCCGCCATCCACCTCAAGCACCGAACCGGTAATCATCTCGGCTTCGTCCGAACACAGGAAAAGCGCCGCGTTGGCGATGTCCTGCGGTGTCGACAGTCGCCCCCAGGGGATGGAGGCGCGGAAACTCGCGCGCTTCTCGGGCGTGTCCTCGCCCATGAAGGTGGCGAGCAGCGGCGTCTCGCCCGCAACGGGTGCCAGCGCATTCACGCGGATGCGGTCTGGCGCCAGCTCCACCGCCATGGATTTCGAGACGAGATTGGCCGCGCCCTTCGAGGCATTGTACCAGGTCAGGCCGGGCCGTGGCCGGATGCCGGCCGTCGAGCCGATGTTGAGGATCACGCCCCCGCCATGCTGCCGGAAATGCGGCACGAAGGCGCGCGCCATCAGGTAGATCGACTTCACATTGACGGCGAAAACCCGGTCGAACTCGGCCTCGTCCACATCCAGCATCGGCTGGTTGCGGTGGCTGACACCGGCATTGTTGACCACGATGTCGAGCCGACCGACCCTGGCGAGGATGCTGGCGGCGGCCTTGTCGACGCTCTTGGCCTTGCTCACATCGCAGCCCACGGCAAAAGCGCGCTTCCCGATGGATTTCGCTGCCGCGCGCGCCAGACCGAGATTGAGATCAAGCACCACAACCCGCGCCCCTTCGCGGGCGAAGGTCTCGGCAATGCCGAACCCGAAACCTTGCGCCCCGCCTGTCACCAGCGCCGTCTTGCCCTTGAGCCGCATGTCATCCCCCGTTTCTGTTGTTCTTGTGACGGCAATGTGAGGTGGGAGACCCTGCCCTGTCCAGCGCAGCGTGAGCAGCCCGCCATGCAGTACCAGCGGCATTGAAGCGTGAGTCTGGACAGCAATCAGGCGCCCATATCCTCGCGCAGCATTTCCAGCTCCAGCCAGCGCTCCTCGGCGGCTGAAATCTCGGCTTCGGCGGCTGCCAGCCGCGCCGAGACCTTGGCGAAAAGCGCCGGATCGCGCGCATAGAGGTCGCCCGCCAGCGCCGCATTCAGTTTCACGGTTTCGGCCCGCAACGCATCGATGGTCTTGGGCAGGGTTTCCAGCGCATGCTTGTCGTTGAAGGTCATCTTGCGTCTGGATTGGGCCGCACCTGAAGCCTGATTGGCCGCAGGCAAGGCCGCCGCAGTCGCTTTCTCTTGAGCCTTTGCCTGCGCCGCTTTGGCGCGCACACCTTCGCCACGCTGGGCGATCATGTCGGAATAGCCGCCCGCATATTCCTGCCAGCGGCCATCGCCATCGCTGATGAGCGTCGATGTCACGACCCGGTCGATGAAATCGCGGTCATGGCTGACGATCAGCACCGTGCCGGGATAATCCGCCAGCGTCTCCTGCAGCAGATCGAGTGTCTCCAGATCCAGATCGTTGGTCGGCTCGTCCAGCACCAGCAGGTTGGAGGGCTTTGCCAGCGCGCGCGCCAGCATCAGCCGCCCGCGCTCGCCGCCGGACAAGGCGCCCACCGGCGTGCGCAGTTGCAGCGGCTGAAACAGGAAGTCCTTCATATAGCTGGCGACATGGCGCGCCTGACCGTTCACCGTCACCTGATCGCTGCCACCGCCTGTCAAGGCATCCGAGAGCGTCATGTTGGGGTCAAGGCTGTCGCGCCGCTGGTCCAGCGTCACCATTTCCAGCGTGACGCCCAGCTTCACATAACCGGAATCCGGCGCAATCTGTCCTGTCAGCAGATTGATGAGCGTGGTCTTGCCCGCGCCATTGGGGCCGACAATGCCGATCCGGTCGCCGCGTGCGATGCGGATCGAGAAATCCTTGATGACCGGCGCGTCATAGGCTTTCGAGATGCCCACGGCTTCGATCACCAGCTTGCCCGAGATCGCGCCTTCGCTGACGCTGAGCCTCGCCCCGCCGACAGCCTTGCGGGCCGAGCGTGCCTGCTGGCGCAACTCGCCCAACTCGCGCAGGCGGCGCTGGTTGCGCGTGCGGCGCGCGCTGACGCCGTAACGCAGCCAGTCTTCCTCGCGCACGATCTTGCGGTCCAGCTTGTGGCGGTCGCGCTCCTCCTGCGCCAGCACCTCGTCGCGCCAGGCCTCGAACGCCTCGAAGCCCTTCTCGATGCGTGCGGTGCGCCCCCGGTCCAGCCAGATGGTGGCGCGCGACAGGCGCTCCAGAAAGCGCCTGTCATGGCTGATGAGGATCAGCGCCGAGCGGGTGGATTTCAGCTCGCTCTCAAGCCACTCGATCACCGGCAGATCGAGATGGTTGGTCGGCTCGTCGAGCAGCAGGATGTCTGGCTCCGGCGCCAGCACGCGGGCAAGCGCGGCGCGCCGCCCCTCCCCGCCTGAAAGCGTCGACGGGTCTTCCTCACCGGACAGGCCGAGTTCCGTCAGCAGATACTGCGCGCGGTGGCTGTCATCGCCCGGCGCCAGCCCCGCCTCGACATAGGCGCGCGTCGTGGCATAACCGGCAAAGTCCGGCTCCTGCGGCAAATAGCGCAAGGTTGCGCCCGGCTGCAGGAAACGCTCGCCACTGTCAGCCTCGACCAGCCCGGCCACGATCTTGAGCAGCGTCGATTTGCCCGAACCGTTGCGCCCGACAAGGCAGACGCGTTCGCCAGCACCGACGGCAAGTTCGGCGCCTTCCAGCAGCGGCGTGCCGCCAAAGGTGAGGCGGGTGTCTTTGAGAAACAGAAGGGGAGCAGCCATGGCGTGCTGGTAGCAAAGCTGCCAGCGCAATGCCACCCGCTCAGACGTTCAATCGGCGTCTGATAACGCTTGTCATGGGCCTCTCGAACCCGCGCCAGACAAGAACGGATGCGACAATCGCGGCGAGCAACGCCACCACCACATAAAGCACGGGCTGGGCGAAACCTGCCCACAGGAACATCTCGCGCAGACCGCGCATCGCGAAGGGGTGCACCAGATAGAGCGCATAAGAGGCATCGCCCAAACGTGCCATCGAGCGCACGAGGGCGGAGGGAGCCGTGATGCCGCGCCCAAGTGCGGCTGCCGCCACCAGCAGGAGCGCAGGGCCCCCGCGCAGCAGCAGCGCGCCGAACGGTGTCGTGGCCATCTCCATCTGCTGCCCGAAGCCAAGCAGCAGAAAGGCCACCAGCACCAGCCCCCAGCGCGTGGTTCCACCCAGTTGCACGCCCCGCCCGCGCAAGAGCGCGATGCCCATGCCGGCGGCAAACTCCAGCACGATGGGTTGCCCCCAGAAGCTGAGGGGCAATGGCAGCGGACCAGCCAGCGCGCTTGCGGCGACCAGCGCCAGCAGCAGCCCGGTGACCAGCGCCACACAGGCGCGCGCCGGCAGCGCCAGACCCAACGCAAACAGCGCGTAGAACAACATCTCGAGGTTCAGCGTCCAGCCAAGCGAGTAAACCGGAAGGATGGCACCACCAGTGCCGATGGCAGGAATGAACAGGAAAGAAGCGGCAATCTGCCAAAGCGTCTGCGGCGCTGAATTCAGAACCCCAGGAAGCAGCGCGAAAGTCAGCAGGAACAGCACCGTTGCCGCCCAGTAGAGCGGCACGACCCGCGCCAGCCGCCGCATCAGGAAGAGCTTGCCACCGCCGGGCGCGCCAAAGAGCCCGCGCGAGGCATGCACCATGATGAAGCCGGAAACGACAAAGAAGATGTCGACGCCCGCCATCCAGGGCAGCGCATGCGAGGGGCTGTAGCTGAGGCCGAAGCGCGCCGCCAGCGCCGCTGCATCGCCCTGCACATGGTGGATGGCGACCATGAGGGCTGCCAGCGCCCGCACCACCTGAATGCCGGCGAGCTGGCGGTGGTCGAAATCCGGCAGGGGTGACGAGGAAGCGGCAGGAACCATCTTTCCGCCGTCGCCCATCAATGGAGCAAGGTCAAGCGCGATCGGGCTTGGGCCTGCGCGCTCAGCCCTACTCTCCGCTTCTCTCTCACCCCTTCTCTGGCGCCATCACCAGCAGCAGATCCTTGGCATCAACCTGCGCGCCCGGTTTCACCAGCACATCGGCGACGCGACCATCGCGCTCGGCATGAAGCGCGGTTTCCATCTTCATGGCTTCCACCGTCAGCAGCACATCGCCCGCCTTCACCTCCTGCCCCGGCTTCACTGTGAGCGTCGCGATCATGCCCGGCATGGGCGCCGCGATATGCGCCGGGTTGGCCGGATCAGCCTTGGCGCGCGCCACGACCACCGAGGAAGCCGAGCGATCCGGCACACGCACGATGCGCGGCTGGCCGTTCAGCTCGAAGAAGACCTTGCGCTGGCCCTCATCATCGACATCACCGATGGTCTGCAGGCGCAGCACAAGCGCCTTGCCCTTTTCCAGCGCGATGGTGATCTCGTCGCCCGGCGCCATGCCGTAAAAGAACACGGGCGTCGGCAGCACCGAGACCGGACCATACTTGCGCTGCGCCGCGACAAAATCGCCAAACACCCTGGGATACATCAGCCAGGAGGCAAATTCGGCCTCGGTCAGCTGTCGACCGCATTGCTTCTCGGCCATCGCCCGCGCCGCGACCAGATCGGCCTCACCCAGAAGGGCACCGGGGCGTTGCGTGGTCGCCACCTCGCCCTTCAGCGCCTTTTTCTGCAAGGCGACAGGCCAGCCACCCGGCGGCTGACCCAGATCACCCTTCAGCATCTCGATGACGGAAGCGGGAAACGAGACGTCGCGGCCCGCATCGAGCACATCAGCAGGCGTCAACCCCTGCGCCACCATCATCAGCGCCATGTCACCCACCACCTTGGAGGACGGCGTGACCTTGATGATGTCTCCGAACAGCATGTTGGCATCGGCATAGGCCTTCG
>JAYWHQ010000639.1:0-6313 GCA_043777655.1 Allobosea sp.
GCCGTTGAGCAACAGCAGCGGCCGCCAGACCGGGCGATCCGCACAGTCTGGAAGGGCTGAGAACTTGCAGGAATCAAGTGACGGTAGAAAAGCGCTGAACGGATCGGTGAATAACGGCCCCGTTTCGAGCTTGCCAATCGCGCTTGAAAAAGTGTCGGCCCAGGCATCTTCCAAGAGCGAGGCCCTGTCTCGATACGGCCCCTGCAGGAAGGAGAAAAAATCGCGGAACGCCATTCCCACGGTCACCGGCGAGAGAAAATCGCCGACGGTCATCAGTTGCAGACATTCACGCCAGTTTTTTGGGGCGCGCGAGCGAAACCACAGGTTGACCGGGGTGCCCTGACCAATCTCGGCACAAGGATGCCGGAACTGGCCATGGGTCGCGCTCGTTGCCCGCGCCCAGGCGGCAGCATAAACCGAAGCACCGAGCGAGCCGCCCGAAACGCCTGAAATGGCAAACAGCCTATCAGCAAAAATGGGGCGCTGCGTGCAGAAGCGGTTTTCGCGTTTGATCGGATTGGCATCGCTGTGCCAGTCAGGGCAGGTTGCATCCAGCATATGGCCCAGCACCGACACAGTCATGAAAGCTGCGCGACTGGCCCCTCCGGCAGCTGCGACGATGATCGGTGGCGGACAAGCCGCCAGGTTGGCTTTGTCGGCTTCCGGGTCGCTGCTGTCGACAAGCCAGCATTTGCCGGTCGGGCCTGTCGCGGGCTGCTCATTCACGTTCTCCAGATTTGCATTGGTCGGGCCGCGTTGCTTCCCAGCGCGCATCACGGCTTCAATCGCAAAGCTGCAAGGCTTGAGATGCGCCTTTTTGAAAGTGCCTGACGACGCATGCGCCACGAGACAATTTCCCAGCTCGGACGGCTGAGATGGGGTGTTCGCATCTTCAATGGTTCTGGCGACAGACTGAGGACAGGGCACAAGCCGCGTGCCGTCGGCCTTCACCTGATTGATGATTGCTGCCACCTCACGATGGTCAATCCAGCAGAACCCGTCTTTCTCATCCGGTCGACGCTGCGCCTTGCGCCAGAGGGTCACCGCGTCTTCGAGGGAGAGCTGAGGCGCCGTGGGAAAATTCGTGTTTGCGGCAAATACCTGCGGCGCCGGAGCCTGAGCGCTCGCACGCTCTGCTTCGACGACCTTTTTCTGGGCAGCTGCCAGCGCCGCTCCCGCATCTCCTGCAGTTGAGGCTGGTTGTGAGGGCGGCTGGGAGTTGCTCCCTGCCACTCCGGCAATCGGTGTTGCCAGCGCCTTCAATGCATCGTTCGCAATTTTAAGCTCGCCATCGGCTTTCTTTTTCGCACCTGCCGCATGGCCCCGGCTCAGCGCGTCGATGTCATTCCATTCCACGAGCTTTTTCTCGAATGTGCGGAACGCAACCTCATGGTTGTCGCCGATCAGCGCCTTTGCGAGCAGCAGCAGGCCAAAACATGTGAGGATGACCGGAAACCTCGTGACCTGCGAGACGCGCGAGAGGAAGTAAAAAACCGGAATCCAGAGCCCCAGCACCAGTGGCACGAGGTACATGCGCTGGAAAGTTGGCAGATAGCTGATGGCGAGCGCGATGCCAATCACCAAAGGGAGAAGGATCCAGAAATATGTCGATTCCAGAAAGTTGATTTTCTTCGAGCGTCGGTCGATCTCCTGCTGGTAAAGTTCGCGTTGATGCTTGCCTCCGAGAAGGTTGAACCGGCTCATGAGATCATCCATAGGAATATCTTCCAGAGCTTTGGCGTTGAGCAATGGCGGCGATATCAAAGCTGTCCCTTTTGCATTCAGGTAGCCTACGACGCCCAGTGTTGAGCCTTTTGGGATTGACTCGATCCAGATGGGCAATGCGGGCTGGGGCAGCACCGTGTTTGGAAACACCCAATTGGTGATCGAGCGGCCTTTCAGCATAAGCAAGAAAAACAGGCCGGCTGTGAGGGTGGTCGAGTAGATCAGCCAGTGAAGATGCTTCGTCGCGTGAGCGCTGCTGATGTTGTTGACCGGGTCGAACAGATTTTCGCCAGCACGGCTCAAGCCCTGGAATACAAGCACAAAACACATCAGTGCCATCAGGCGCGGCGCCCAAATGACTGCGATGTAGAGGTGTTGCCGACGTTTGATCTCGGCGGAGCCTTTCAGAAAATTGGCTGAATCGTCGAAATATGTTTGCCAGTCCTCGTTGCGCAGGCTCCAGCGGGCGGCAAAGAAAACAGGCAGCGCCCAGCCAAGCACGATCAGAATCTGAAACTTCATGAATTCCGGTGCCAGCGAAGCAATGCCGGGGGTGCTGTCAGGCGTCAGATAGGAAACATCTATGAACAGATCGCGGGCCTGCGGAACGGACAGCAGGAAGGCGCCAATCAGCAGGCTGGCTACGCTGATGCGGCAAACCGTGAGGATGTACAGCCAATCACGCACAAGCTGGAATTTGGGAAAGCGGCTGATGCCTCGCGCCCATTTTGACAGGCGGACCATCTGCTGTTTCCAGGTCGTCATAAAAACCGAAATCAACACCCTGAAAGTCATGGCAAGCCCCCCAAAGCGACACAACACGATACCAGACATCACTTCTTGCAACAGCGTACTCGACCGATGCCGCTGGGGAACCTGATCCCGCATTTACAGGAAGGCAACAGGTTTCACGTCTTTTTCACGATGTCGTTTTTTTGATTGCTTGATCGCGCCCGTAACTGGCGATGTATTGGGCGCAATCGGATCGCGAAGCCAGACCGCTATCTTCGGCGGCTTGCAAGTGCAGCACGCAGGCCTTCCTGAAGCGACACATCATCTGTGCGTGCATTGAAGAGATCGTAACGGCGGGCCTCTTCGGGCGTGATCCACTCCATGTCGTTGGCAGGTGTGCGTGCTGCGCGCAGGGCCAGTTCAGGATCGATACCCATTTCTTTCAGCGCATTGCGGAAGGTTTTCTCGACCTGCTCGACCACCTGTTCGTTGGTCGTGCCAAGCCGTTCTGCAAGTTGGGCAAAATCTGCTTTGGGGTCCACGAAGCTGCGATGCAGGCCGATGCGCGCTGTTTCAATGGCGATACGCTTGGTTGCGCCAGCCACAGCCAGAGTGCAGGCCGAGGCGCATTTGGAGTTGGCGCCATCGAGCTTGAAAACCAGCACGGCAGACTGCTCGGAGTTCTTGCTGCAGGAGCCGGAGCGAGCGGTTCTGCCTCTGGCGCGCGTGTCACACACCTGATTGGTGCCAGCCACGATTGCCGTTACATCAAGCTTGCGCCAGACGCGGGCAAGCCGGTCGGCACCCATGATGTACCCACCTGGCGAACTCAGCAGCACCGGCAGGTTGCGATCGCCTGCGCGCTTGTGGGCGATCAGATAACTGAAGCTTGAAAACTGCTCGATATGGCCTTCCGCCACGATGAACTGTGCGCAGGGCACACCGCAATCGGGGCTGCCTTCCAGCCGCCCCAGCGTAAACGTCATCGGCTTGTCACCCGCAGCCTGTGCAGGCGGTGGGCCGGGCAAGCCAGTGACCGCCAAAAGGCCCAGAGCGGCAAAAGCGTTGCGCAATCTGCGGGAAATGTCACCGATCATCGTGCTTGTTTGGCTCCGGCGCGTCGGCTATCTCGTGAAACGATGTTCTGTTTCGCGCTGCCGCGCAAGGTCTTCTGATCAGGCAAAGGCAGCCGCAACAAAGCGCTCATCTGGCGGCAAACGTCAGTTTGAGCGTCCAGTTCAGCGTTTCCGAGCCTTCCGATCATCTTACGGGGATTGTTCCCCCGAGTGAGAAAGCGAGCCTGCCATGTCTGACGTCACCAATTCCCCATCCGTTTCACTCACCTTTCCTGATGGCGCTGTTCGCGCCTATCCCGCTGGCACCACAGGCCGCGACATTGCCGGCGGCATTTCGCCCTCGCTGCTCAAGCGCACGGTCGCCATGGCGCTGGATGGCGAGGTGGTTGATCTCGCCAGCCCCATCCTTGCCGACGCAAAGCTGGAACTGCTCAACCGCGAAGACCCGCGCGCGCTGGAGCTGATCCGGCATGATTGCGCCCATGTGCTGGCCGAAGCCGTGCAGACGCTCTATCCCGGCACACAGGTGACCATTGGCCCGGTGATCGAGAACGGGTTTTACTACGACTTCTTCCGCGAGACGCCGTTCACGCCTGAGGATTTCGGCGCGATCGAGGCCGAGATGCGCCGCATCATCGCGCGCGATCTGCCGTTCACCCGCGAGGAATGGTCACGCGACAAGGCGAAAGCGTTTTTCGAGACCAAGGGCGAGGCGTTCAAGGTCGAGCTGGTCGATGCCATCCCTGCTGACCAGACGCTGAAAATGTATGCCCAGGGCGACTGGATCGATCTTTGCCGTGGCCCGCACATGACCTCGACCGGCAAGGTCGGCAACGCGTTCAAGCTGATGAAGGTGGCAGGCGCCTATTGGCGTGGCGACAGCAACAACCCGATGCTCAGCCGCATCTATGCCACTGCCTTTGCGAAGCAGGACGAGCTCGACGCCTATCTCCACCAGATCGAGGAGGCCGAGAAGCGCGACCATCGCAAGCTTGGCCGCGAGATGGACCTGTTCCATTTTCAGGATGAGGGGCCGGGCACCGTTTTCTGGCACGCCAAGGGCTGGCGTGTGTTCCAGCAACTGATCGCCTACATGCGCAGGCGGCTCGAGCGTGACTATGACGAGGTGAATGCCCCGCAGCTGCTCGACAAGTCGCTCTGGGAAACCTCCGGCCACTGGGGCTGGTATGCCGACAACATGTTCGCGGTGAAATCGGCGACCGCCTTCATCAACCCGGCGGATGCGACCGCCGAGCATCGCGTCTTCGCGCTGAAGCCGATGAACTGCCCCGGCCATGTGCAGATCTTCAAGCACGGGCTGAAAAGCTATCGCGACTTGCCGATCCGGCTGGCGGAGTTCGGCGCGGTGCATCGCTATGAGCCTTCCGGCGCGCTGCACGGGCTGATGCGCGTGCGCGCCTTCACGCAGGACGATGCGCATATCTTCTGCACTGAGGCGCAGCTGGAAGCCGAGTGCCTGAAGATCAACGAGCTGATGATGTCGGTCTATGCCGATTTCGGCTTTGACCAGGTGGTGGTGAAGCTGGCGACGCGGCCTGAAAAGCGCGTTGGCACGGATGCCATGTGGGACCATGCCGAGGACATCCTGCGCCGTGTTCTGGTGCAGATGGAGGCTGAATCCGGTGGGCGCATCAAGACCGGGATCAACGAGGGCGAGGGCACATTCTATGGGCCCAAATTCGAGTACACCCTGCGCGATGCGATCGGCCGCGAGTGGCAATGCGGCACGACGCAGGTGGACTTCAACCTGCCGGAGCGGTTCGGCGCCTTCTACATCGGCACCGAGGGCGACAAGAAGCAGCCGGTGATGGTGCACCGCGCGATCTGCGGCTCTCTGGAGCGCTTTCTCGGCATCGTGATCGAGTCCTTTGCCGGGCATTTCCCGCTCTGGCTGGCGCCTGAACAGATCGTGGTCTGCCCGATCACGTCCGAGGCGGATGCCTATGGCGAGGAGGTGGTGATGGCTTGTCTGGCGGCCGGCTTGCGCGCGCGCGCTGATCTTCGCAACGAGAAGATCAACTACAAGGTGCGCGAGCATTCGCTGGCCAAGGTGCCGGTCATTCTCGCTGTCGGCAAACGTGAGGCGGAGGAGCACACCGTTTCCATCCGCCGCCTCGGCAGCCAGCATTCCACCGTCTTGCCGCTGAAGGAGGCGCTGGCGGCTTTCTGCGAGGAAGCCACTCCGCCAGATGTGAAAAGGGCAATGGCTTCGCGTCTGCACATCGCTTGATTCTCACTTGGCCTGATCCTCACTTGGCCTGATCTTAACCTGGCCTGAGGGTAGCCATTCTGGCGTGACCTATGCCATGTTTGGCGCATGTTCGATGGTGCTTACCGCAAGCGGCTTGAGGCTGACCTTCTGCGCTGGGTCGGCACAGGGCGCATCTCGTCCGACGTGGCGGGCGCTGTGCGTTTTGCGCTGGCCGGGGACGAGCGTGGCTCACGCCTGCCTGCCACCTTTGCCATGCTGGGCGTGCTGCTGCTGGCGGCGGGCGTCAGCGCTTTCATTGCCGCCAACTGGCAGGACATTCCCCGGCTGGTGAAGCTGGCGATGGTTGCCGGGCTGCTGCTTTCAGCGCTTGGCGCACATGTTGTCCTGCTGGGTCGCGGCATGCGCGGCGGGGCGGAAGCGGCGGCGACTTTTGCCGTGCTGGTCTTTGGGGCCGGCGTCGCGCTGGTCGGGCAGATGTATCATTTGCCCGCCGATTGGCCGGGCGGCGCATTGCTGGTGACGCTGGGCGCGCTGGCGGTGGCAGCCC
>JAYWHQ010000640.1:0-6312 GCA_043777655.1 Allobosea sp.
ATGAGCGCAAGCTGGTTGACCTGCTGGTCGAGCAGATCGAGTTTGCCGATGTCGTCGTCATCAACAAGGTGTCGGATGTCACGGTCGAGCAGCACGACCTGGTGCGCAAGATCGTCAAGGCGCTCAACCCGGATGCACGCATTGTCGATGCCGATTTTGGCCGGGCGCCGCTGGATGCCGTGCTGGATACAGGGCTGTTTGACTATGAAAAAGCCCAAACCCACCCGCTCTGGCACAAGGAGCTGTATGGCCATGCCGAGCATGTGCCGGAGACGGAGGAGTATGGCATTTCCTCTTTCGTCTATCGGGCGCGCAGGCCGTTTCATCCTGAAAAATTCAACCGGGTTCTGGCACAGACCTGGCCCGGCCTGATCCGCGCCAAGGGGCATTTCTGGCTGGCCACGCGGCCGCAATGGGTGGGTGAAATGTCGCTTGCCGGCGCCATCTGCCGCACCGAGGCGATGGGTTTCTGGTGGGTCGCCGTGCCGAAGGCGCGCTGGCCCGACCATCCTGAGTGGAAGCAGATCCTTGACCGGCACTGGCACCGTGTCTGGGGAGATCGTCGCCAGGAGATGGTGTTCATCGGCACGGGTGTCGATGAAGCCGCGATCCGTCGCGCGCTCGATGCCTGCCTTGTGGGCGACGAGAACAGCCTGCGCTTCAATCCTGATCTCTACAGCAAACTGCCCGACCCGTTCCCGACCTGGCGACGTGCCGAGGCGGCGTAACCTTCCTTGCCCTCTTGAGACAGTTGGACATCACATGAAAACCCTGCCGAACATTGCTCTTGCCGCGACACTGATGGGCCTTGCCGCTGCCGTTGCAAGCCTGCCCGCCCTCGCCCATGACCATGCGATCAAAAGGGGGCGGCTTGTCTTCACGGATCATACCAAGCCCGTTGTTCAGGTTCTCGATCTCGACACAGGCGAGGTGACGCACAGCTTCCCCATGCCTCTCGCCAATCCGGCGCTCACGGGCACGCAAGGCGGGCGCTATGTCATCATCAGGGCAGGAGATGACGCGGGCACGGTCCGCTTTCTGGATACAGGTCTGAGCTATGACAACCATGGCGATCATGTCGACCTTGAGAAGGGCGATGTCAGCCTGCTCGATTTCAGCCTGACGGGCGACAAGCCAGCCCATGTCGTCTCCGGACATGGCCAGCTTGCGGTGTTTTTTGACGGACAGCGCCCATGGGAGCGCAAAAGCGAGCCGCAGGTTGTGCTCCTGCGTCTTCAGAGCCTTGCTGACAAGAAGCCGGCGACGACCGTCTGGACAAGCCCTGCCCCGCAACACGGCATCGCCGTGCCCCTCGGCAAGCGGCAATGGCTGATGTCCCTGCCCAATCCGATCTATGCCAAGGGTGAGGATCGTACGGCCTCTTCTCGGCCTGACGGTTTCGAGATTGTCGAGCAAGGCAAGACGTGGAAGACGCTCGCTTCATTCAACGACCTTTCGCGCGCCGATGCCTCCTGCAAGCTGTTCCACGGTCATGGCGTGGTGAAAACCACCCAGATCTTTGGCTGCGCTGAAGGTGATGGCGGTGGCGTTCTGGTTCTCTCGCCCGAAGGCAAGGACAAATGGGTCGCGCGAAAGCTGGCTTATCCGGATGACAGGCGCACCAGCTCGGTCAAGTCGGGCAAGGACGCCAAGTTCGCAGTTGGCAATTATGGCCTCAAAGGCCCCTACAATGCCCTGCTGCGGATCGATCCTGCGGCCAAGGCGATGACCATGGATGATGTGTTTGCCGTTCCCGGCGGTCAGGCAGCCTGCCGGTTCGAGCTGAACAGCGATGGGTCGCGCCTGTCCAATCTCACGGCAGACGGCAAACTGCGCATCTATGAGGTGATGCCAAGCTGGAAAGAGGTTGCGTCATTTGATGCTGTACCAAGCTTTGATTGTCAGTTCGGAGCAAAAACACCAGCACCTTCGCTAGCGGTGGTCGGGACCAGCGCCTTTGTCAGTGACCCGGTCAACGGTCGCATCCGCGAATATCATCTCAACACCCTGAAACAGAGGCTCGACATGCCGGTGGGTGGTGCGCCAACCGGCCTGACTGGCGCAGGCGATCCGGGCTGAGGTGCAAGCAGGTTCAGCCGGCAGCCCGTGCCGCAAAACACATGCGGTGCGGGTTGTGGCCGAGGTTGGTGCGTTTTGTGACGTCCGTGAAACTGGCCTCGGTCAGCAAAGCCGTGATGTCAGCTTGCGTGTAGGAGGACAGCCCCAGCGTCGCGCGGATGCGGCGATAGTCCGACAGGGCGGTGCGCACAAGGCCGATGAGCGCGGCAAAGAAGAAGCCGCCCTTGAAGGCGAAACTCAGCAGCTCTTTGGCGTCTGTCAGCGGGCTCAGATCTGGCGGCAGGATGTCGGCCACCACCAGCGTGCCGCCGGGCTTAAGCTTGGCCTGCCAGAGTGCGAGCGTGGTCTTCAATTCGTCGCGCGAGAGGTACTGGAGCAGCGAGTTCGCGACCACGAGATCGAGGCTGTCATCAGCCAGCATTGCGACGTCCTCGGGCGCGATGGCGCTGATCTTTGGCTCGTTCACGGCGCGCGCCACAATGCGGGCGCGGACATTGGGCGCTGAATCGCAAAGGATCAGCTGGCGGCAATGGGCGGCGATCCGGTCAGCCGAGAGCGCCTCGCCGCTGCCATGATCCAGCACGACAGCATCGCGCGATGGCAGCAACACAACAATGTCATCAGCGATGCGCTTGTAGTGCAGCGCCATGTGACGCATATTAACATAGATGGCATGATCGCCATTCCAGAAGTCGCGCCAGGACATAGTCTTGCACCGCCGATGTTTGCCTCATGGCGTGGGTAGCGAAGGGCTGTGCGGAAGACAACTGTCGTTCTTTCGCTGCCCGATGCACTAAAGGCGGCGTTCTGGCTTGTTTGCCGCAGGGTCAGGCATGTGAGATAGTTTATACATAAACTGAAAATTGGAGGAAACATGTTCAAACCATCTGTCATTGTCAGCGCGTTCATTCTGCTGGCTTGTGCAACGCCCGCGTTCGCGCAGAGCTGCCCTGTCAATTTCCGTGTCGAGGGCACGGCCGGCGTCACTGGCATGAATTATCGCAGTTTTCAGGAGTTTCCCGGCGTCGATTCGCGCAAGGCGGTCACCACCCTGAAGCAGGCCATGCTGGCCGAGGGCTTCAGCAACATTCGCGAGGACCGCGCCAATGGCGCGCTGACGGCGATGCAGGAAACCAGTGGTTCCGGGCGCCCGCAGACCTTGCGCGTCGTGGCCCGCAAGATGGGTGGTGGCACACGTGTCGACGCCGTGTTCATCGTCCAACCCGGCCAGATGGCCGAAGCTCCGGTGGTGCGCAACGCGATCTGCCGCGTGGTGTCATCACTCGCCCGCTAAGCCTGGCAAGGCGGCTTGATAAGGTCAGGCCGCCTGCAATTTTTGGCTCAGGCCGCCTGTTTGGCCTTGGCGCTCGCCATCATGTCAACAAAGCGCTGGAACAGGTAGTGGCTGTCCTGCGGGCCGGGCGAGGCTTCCGGGTGGTGCTGCACGCTGAAGGCCGGGCGGTCTGACAGGGCGATGCCGCAATTGCTGCCATCGAACAGCGAGACATGCGTCTCGGTGGCATTGGCTGGTAATGTTGCGGCGTCCACGGCAAAACCATGGTTCATCGAGACGATCTCGACCTTGCCCGTGGTCTTGTCCTGCACCGGATGGTTGGCGCCGTGATGGCCCTGCTTCATCTTCATCGTCTGGCCGCCAATGGCGAGGCCGAGCATCTGGTGGCCAAGGCAGATGCCGAAAGTCGGCACATGCGCGTCCAGCAGGGCTTGGATCACCGGGACGGCATAGACACCGGTCGCGGCCGGGTCGCCCGGGCCATTGGACAGGAAAACGCCATCGGGCTTCAGCGCCATGATCTCGTCGGCGCTGGTGGTGGCAGGCACCACGGTCACCTCGCAACCGGCCTTCGCCAGCAGCCGAAGGATGTTGCGCTTCACGCCATAGTCGATGGCGACGACGCGGTAGGTCGCGTTCTGGCGCTGCCCGTAGCCCTGAGGCCAGACCCACGGGGTCTCATGCCAGTCATAGCGCTGGGTGGAACCGACCAGCGGCACGAGGTCGAGCCCCGCCATGTCCGGCAGGCTGGCCGCCTCGCGCTTCAGGCGTTCCACATCGAAGACACCATCCGGCGCATGGGCCAGGATCGCGTTGGGCATGCCCTTGTCGCGGATCAGCACAGTGAGCGCGCGGGTATCGACGCCGCTGATGCCGACAATGTTGCGGGCCTTCAGCCAGGCATCGAAATGCCGCGTCTGGCGCCAGCTGGAGGGCTGGGTGATGTCGGTGTGGACGACCAGCCCGCGCGCGCCATTGCCGGAGGCGGCATTGACGCTTTCGATGTCTTCCTCGTTCACGCCGACATTGCCGATATGCGGGAAAGTGAAGGTGATGATCTGGCCGCAATAAGACGGGTCGGTCAGGATTTCCTGATAGCCGGTCATGGCCGTGTTGAAGCAGACCTCGCCGGGTGCCTCGCCCACGGCGCCGATGCCGAAGCCTTCGATCACGGTGCCGTCTGCCAGAACCAGCAGCGCAGTCGCGCGCGGTTCGCTCCAGCCGCTGGTGGCGGGGTTTCTTTCAGGACTGGTCATGGCTATGTCTCGTTCCAGGCCGGAGTTCCGGCAAAGCATATGATTGGCCAAAAATATCGGCAGGGCGATCGGTGCCCGTCTGGAGCGGGAGCCTTAACCGTGCCCGGCGGGTCCGTCAACGAAGCCGGGAACGAAACCAGAGCGTTGCTGCCAGGAACGGCTGCCACCGCCCACAGGAGATTGCACGATGAGCCTTCGCACACGCTTCACCGACGAGATGAAAACCGCGATGAAAGGCGGCGACAAGGCGCGTCTTGGCACGATCCGGCTCATCATCTCGGAGATGAAGAACAAGGATGTCGAGGCGCGCGGCGCGGGCAAGACTGAAGCCAGCCCTGACGACATTCTCGGCATGCTGCAGAAAATGATCAAGCAGCGGCAGGAATCAGTCGCCATTTTCGAAGCCAATGCCCGCCCCGAGCTTGCCGACGGCGAGAAGGCCGAAATCACTGTCATCTCCAGTTTCCTGCCGCAGCAGATGGGCGATGCCGACATTCAGGCTGCCATCGCCGCTGCCATCGCCGAGACGGGTGCGGCCAACATGAAGGATATGGGCAAGGTCGTTGCATCCTTGCGGGCTAAATTCGCCGGCCAGATGGATTTCGGCAAGGCCAGCGGCATGGTGAAGGCGGCGCTGAGCGGTTGAGCGGGCAGGTTTTTCAGGGGCGCAGCGCGAAAACACTCCAGACGCAGCCATGAACGTCGAACCCTTCACCATCGCAACACTCACGCTCGACAACGAGGCACGCATCGGAATCTGCCGTCTGCCGGGGCGCTCTGGTGATCTGGCGGGCGACCTTGCACAGATTGTCGAATGGCGTGCCGCGCTGGTCGTCTCGATGACGGAAGCCGATGAGATGGTGGCCAAGGGCGCTGGCGGCCTGGAGGCAGCGCTTGGCACTGTCGGCATTGGCTGGCGGCATTTTCCGATCCATGACTATGGCGCACCGGCCAATGCCGACATGCGCTGGCCTCAGCTGTCGCAGGAGCTGCATGCGATGCTCGATCAGGGTCAAGCCGTTCTGCTGCATTGCGCCGGTGGCAAGGGTCGCTCCGGCATGGTGGCGCTGAGGCTGCTGACCGAGCGCGGCTTGGAGCCAGACGTTGCCCTGGCCCTGATCCGCGCGATGCGACCCGGCGCCGTCGAGACGCAGGCGCAGGAAGCCTGGGGCGGATCATGGACCCGCTGATCGCCACACATGCCGTACCGGTTTCATTTTGGGTTCACCGAAGCTTGGCCTACATTGTCGCATCGTGGTTCGGCTGAACTGATCCGGAGATGAAGTGATGCGCAAAGCCCGTTCGACTCAGCTGCTGTTGCGATGCGCAGCGCTCATGCCGCTTCTTGCTGTCGCTGCCTGCGCAGGTTCGCAGCGGTTTGATGGAGCAGCGCGCACGCCGGTTGCCGGTGGGCCCATCAACAATGCGCCCTCGCCCGGCCCTGCGCCGGCTGTTTCGTCGGGAGCAGTCACGTCCCAGCCATTGCCACCGCCGCAGGGGTCCTTCTCCCCCGGTGTTGAAACGCCGGTCGCGTCGCAGCAATCGGGTTCAGGCCTGCCGCCGCCGCAGGACCCGTTCTTCAATCCGACGCCGCAGGCGCAGCCGCCGGCTGCACCGACCCAGCCGCAAACGCTCGGCGGCAGCGGCGGGAGGATCGCCACGCTGGGTGAAGGTGCGAGCACT